>CALYTU010000085.1 GCA_945487445.1 uncultured Clostridia bacterium
CGGATTTCTCACTTCGTTCGAAATGACAGATGGGGCTACTGAATAGATACTTTGCGCAATACATTTCTTTCCACGATCCAATCATTCCACAATCCGAGAGGTTTTCCAATGACTGTTTCTTCCGTTTCTCCGCGCGACGCGCGGACCCTTGCAAAAATCAAAGCCCTGCTCGAACGGGTGGACATCACGCTGGATGAGCATCTGGACTATGTCTGCGCCATCTTCGATGAGGAGGGCGAGCCCATTGCCACGGGTTCGGCCTTCGGCTCCACCCTGCGCTGTTTCGCCGTTCATCCTGCCCACCAGGGCGAGGGCCTTCTGAACGAGATCATCACCCACCTGATGGAGGACCGGACGAACCGGGGCTATTTCCATCTCTTTGTCTACACCAAGCCCGGCAGCGCCAAGTTCTTCAAGGATCTGGGCTTTTCAGAGATAGCCGAGGTTCCGGGCTTCCTGGTCTTCCTGGAAAACCGCAAAAATGGCTTCTCCGGCTACCTGAAACAGATTGAGGCCAAAAAGCGGCCCGGAAAGGCTGCCGCCATCGTCATGAACGCCAACCCCTTCACGCTGGGGCACCGGTATCTGGTGGAGCAGGCGGCGGAGGAAAACGACGTGGTCCACCTCTTCCTGCTCAGCGAGAACGCCGGACCCATCCCCGCTGCGGTCCGGCATCGGCTGGTCCGCGAGGGCGTCAAGGATCTGCCGAACGTGGTTTGTCATGAGACGGGGGAATATCTGATTTCCTCCGCCACCTTCCCCGGTTATTTTCTGAAATCCGAGGAAAAGATCCTGCGGACCCAGGCCCGACTGGACACAGCTCTGTTTGTCCGCATCGCCCAGACGCTGGACGTGACAGCCCGCTATGTGGGCCACGAGCCCCATTCCATCGTCACCGGCATCTACAATGAGGTCCTTGCCGAAGCCCTGCCCGCGCACGGCATTCAATGCCGGATTATCCGGCGCAAGGAGCTGCCCGATGGCCGGGTGATCTCTGCTTCCACCGTCCGGCAGGCCATCCACGACGATTGCCTGGACGATGTGGCCGAGATGCTGCCGGAACCCACCCTCGCCTTCTTCCGCTCCCTCGAAGCCGCGCCCGTCATCGCGGCCATCCGGCGGGAAAAAGACGTAGTACATTATTAAAAAGCAGGGACAAGCATTGCTTGCCCGACATTCAGAACGAATACAATTTGCCGAGTATCTGTTCAGTATCCTGTCATTTCGAGGCGATTCATCGCCGAGAAATCCGTATTATCTACGCAAAAAGGAACGGATTTCTCACTTCGTTCGAAATGACAGATGGGGCTACTGAATAGATACTTTGCCGAAGACAAGTCCCGTCAATCTACAGGCTGCAAATGATCGCCCTCCGGGCGATTGTTTGCTCTGCAAACCGGACGAGCGATGCTCGTCCCGATATTGAGGAACCATGCAAGAACAAGAAATCACATTATCTGATGTTTTAACTGCCCGTGAGGAGCGCGTTTTCATTCAGAATTCGCTGCTCTCTGAATACCGTGTGCCCGTGATTTCCTTCACCATGAACATCGCCGGGCCCGTTAAGGTCACGGGGGCCTCCCACCGGGCCTTCCTTTGGGGAATGGAACAGCTCCGGCTGGGCTTCGTCCAGAACCGGCTGAAGGTGTTGAAGGAGTATTCCCGCTCCCTCCCCACCGGGGACGAGGGCTATTTTGCCGTCGACGCCCCTGCCCGTTCTGTGAAGTCGCTCTGCGTGGAGATCGAGGAGGGGCACAAATCCCTGGGCCGTCTCTTTGATATGGACGTGATCGGCCCGGAGGGCAAAAAGCTGGAACGGGGAACAGAGCGGCCCTGCATCGTCTGCGGCAAGCCGGGGCGGGAATGCGCATCCAGACGGCTGCATACAGTTGCGGAGCTGCGGTCTGCCACAGCGTCGGATCTGCGTAACGGACTTCTCCTTCTGGATCGGCAGCGTATCGCCGCTCTGGCCACCCGGGCCCTTCTGGAGGAAGTCGCCGTGACGCCGAAGCCCGGTCTCGTGGACCGGGCCAACAACGGTTCCCACCGGGATATGAATTATACCAGCTTTCAGGCATCTGCCGCCGCACTGACGCCCTACTGGGGAGAATGCTTTCTCGAGGGGAGGTTGGCTGCTTGCCGACCTGCTTCATCCGTAGGGGAGGCTGATGGATGCCAGCCTGAGGCCGGAGCCTCCCGAATCCGCCACCCTGCGCAAGGTGAAGGGGCCGCACCCACTGCGGCAGCGGCGGGAAAAGAAACGGGTCCTTCTACTCCGGTGCGCTCTGCGCAGGACGGCATGTATGAAACGATTGCCCCGTCGGAAACCTTCGCTGCTCTGCGGCTTCCGGGTAAGATCGCGGAACGTGCCATGCTTGCCGCCACGGGGGGCGTGAACACCCACAAGGGGGTCATCTTCACGCTGGGCGTTCTCTGCGGGGCCGTGGGAAGGCTCTGGACTGCGGCGGACGGCTTTCCGGATACAGACGCAATCCTGAATGAGGCCGCTGCCATGACCCGGGAGACTTTGGATGCGGAACTGCCCGCCGCGCGTTGGAACACCGCCGGAGAGGCTTTGTATCAGAAGTACGGCACCCGGGGCATTCGCGGCGAGGTGGCGGACGGCCTTCCGGCGGTCCGGGATATTTCTCTGCCGGTTTTCCGGAAGCTGGTGACGGAGGGACTGGACCGGAACCACGCCGCGGCCGTCACCCTCCTTCACCTGATTGCCCGGGTGGAGGACACGAACCTCCTCCATCGCGGAGGCCGGGAGGGGGCCGCCTGGGCCAGAAAGGCCGCGGAAGCGCTGCTGACGTCTGCTTCAGAAGCAAACACAGACGCGGGTTGTCCGTCCGCGGACAAGCAGAGCTTGTCCCTGCACTTGCATGCTCCAACGCTGGATCAGATCGCCAAATTGGACCGGCAATTCATTGACCGCAACCTTTCCCCCGGAGGTTGTGCCGATTTGCTGGCAGTGACCCTGTTTCTGGATTCCCTGCAATCTGAGCGAGACCGCTCCAACGCGGGTCCGGCAGCGCCGTGTTCCGAATAGTCGATTGATTTGGCTGCCACACCGAAATACAACAGATGTTTTCCATCGAACGGGAGGATATTGGGGAATTTTGTGATTTTATTAAAAAACAGGTAAAATTAAAAGGGAAAAATTGTGAAGTTTTAACGGTTGAAACTCTGGGGTAAAGCTGTTATACTGAAAACGTGTGCGGGCCTCTGCCCAAGGGGCAAAAACACCAAAATGATTCGGCCCGACCAAGGAGAGTTGTGATGGAAAAGATCAAAATGCAGAACCCCATCGTCGAGATGGACGGCGACGAAATGACCAGAATCCTTTGGGCTATGATCAAGGATCAGCTTATCAACCCCTTCGTGGAGCTGAACACTGAGTACTACGATCTGGGCTTGCCCAACCGTGACGCTACCGACGACAAGGTTACTTGGGATGCCGGCAACGCGATCAAGAAGTACCATGTTGGCGTCAAGTGCGCCACCATCACTCCCAATGCCCAGCGTGTGACGGAGTACAACCTCAAGAAGATGTACAAGAGCCCCAACGGCACGATCCGCGGCATTCTGGACGGCACTGTCTTCCGTACCCCCATCGTCACCCCCGGCATCAAGACCTACATCCCTGGTTGGACCCAGCCCATCACCGTTGCCCGTCACAGCTACGGCGACATCTATAAGGATACCGAGTTCCGCGTTGACCAGCCGGGCAAGGCTGAGCTGCTCTTCACCGGCGCCGACGGCTCCGTGCAGCGCGAGACCATCTACGAATTCGAGTGCCCCGGCGTTCTGCAGGGTGCCTACAACAAGGACACCTCCATTGAGAGCTTTGCCCGTTCCTGCTTCGAGTACGCTCTGAGCGAGAAGAAGGACCTGTGGTTCTCCACCAAGGACACCATCATGAAGAAGTACGACGGCGACTTCAAGGATACCTTCCAGCGCCTGTATGACAACGAGTACAAGCAGCGCTTCGAGGCTGCCGGCCTGGAGTACTTCTACACCCTGATCGACGATGCTGTTGCTCGCGTGATCCGTTCTCACGGCGGCATGATCTGGGCCCTCAAGAACTACGATGGCGACGTCATGTCCGACATGATCTCCACCGCTTTCGGCTCCCTGGCCATGATGACTTCCGTTCTGGTTTCCGCTGACGGCAACTTCGAGTTCGAGGCTGCCCACGGCACCGTCACCCGTCACTACTACAAGCATCTGAAGGGTGAGAAGACCTCCACCAACCCCGTTGCCACGATCTTTGCCTGGTCCGGCGCTCTGAAGAAGCGCGGCGAGCTGGACGGCAACGCTGCTCTGGCGAACTTCGGCGAAGCCCTTGAGAAGGCCACCATGCAGACCATCGCTGACGGCGTTGTCACCGGCGACCTGGCTGCTCTGATGGATCCCAAGCCCACCGCTGTTACCAGCGAAGAGTTCATCGGCGCCATTCACGATCGTCTGGCAAAGATGCTGTAAGATCTTCGTTCCATTCCCTGCGCGGTCACCGCGCAGGGAATTTTTTTGTCGCCGGGCGCGCATACTAATATAATCAAAAACTGTCGCGGAACAGCTATTGCAATTCCCCGGAAAACCTGCTATGATAGGGTGAGACATCTTTTTTGAACAGGTACTGTATTGACGCAGCAGCCCCTCTGTCATATTGAATGAAGAGAGAAATCTGTCCTTTTTTGCGGGAAAAGTACGGATTTCTCGGGCGCAAGCTCCCTCGAAATGACAGGCTGCTGAATACATATCATGTATCAACGGATTACAATCGGTGAATGATCCGCGGCAGGCGCCGCGCATTTGCCGAACCGCGGAGGAACACCATGGAAGTCAACGACTGGACCGCAGGCGAGAAGGAAAGCTTCACCACGCCGGGCGGGCCCTTCCGCCGGCCCACGGGCGAAGGGCGGACCTATGAATATGCGCGTGCCAAAGCCGGGCAGCCGGATGTGCCGGTCAAGCCTGCGCCGCTGATGCCGGAAGGGCAGGCGAGTTCTGATTCTGCGCCGGTCTCTCCCTTTGCCCGCAGCGCGCCGGCACGCGCCTGGTACGAGGGCGTGGAGGCGGTGGAGGAATCGCCGTCGGCAGTTGTACTGAGCCACGATGGCGAGACTGTGCAGGCGGTCTTGAACGCCGGCGACAGTGCGCCCGGAAAGGGCCCGGTCTATACCATCCAGCTTCCGCCAACGTCCCCGCGCGCCGCCCTGAAACGGTCTTCTCTCTGGTGGGTGCCGCTGCTGCTGATCGCGGCCCTGCTGTTGGGGCTGCTGTTGGGGGTTATGGCCGCTCCCCTGCTGGAAGCGCGTATCAGTCCCACGGCCCAGCCCACCTCGCCCGCGGCAAGCCAGCCGGATGCGGGCCGCATCTACCGCGAGAATTATGACACTGTCGTCGCGATTACGGCTGTACCTGCGGCAAACGTTCTGAGCGGCGGCATCCAGTCCAGCATCGGCACAGGCTTTTTGATTTCCGCCGACGGTTTTATTCTCACCAATGCCCATGTTGTGCAGAATGCGGACGAGCTTCTGGTGGAGCTGAGCGACGGCCGGCAATACGACGCCCGGCTTGTTGCGATTGAAACAACAGTCAGTGACCTTGCCCTCCTGAAAATTGAGGCTGAGGGTTTGCATCCTGCTGCCATCGGCGACTCCGACACGGTTCAGGTAGGCGATTGGATCATGACCATCGGTAATCCCCTGGGCGATCTGACCTACTCCCTGACAGCCGGCTATATCAGCGCCGGACTGCGGCAGGTGGACACGGGCAACGGGAAGCTGACCATGCTGCAAACCAACGCTGCCATCAATAAGGGCAATTCGGGCGGGCCGCTGTTCAACGCGGAAGGCAGGGTAATCGGCATTGTTACCGCGAAGCTCGCGCCCGGCGATCCCAACAGCACCGTGGAGGGCCTTGGTTTCGCCCTGCCCATCAACGCCGTGATGGAGCTTGTGCAGCAATGGCTGAACGCCGAGAAACAGGGATAACGCGCAGCAAAGCGCCTCCCACCGGGAGGCGCTCCCAACAAAAAGTGAGAAGCCGTATTTCACGACTTCTCATTTTTTGTTATGGGGTATCTGTTCAGTATCCTGTCATTTCGAGGCGATTCATCGCCGAGAAATCCGTATTCTCTACGCAAAAAGGAACGGATTTCTCACTTCGTTCGAAATGACAGATGGGGCGTATCTGTTCAGTATCCTGTCATTTCGAGGCGATTCATCGCCGAGAAATCC
>CALYTU010000086.1 GCA_945487445.1 uncultured Clostridia bacterium
ACATATTCGCTCGTTTCGTCACTCTTGGATACAAGATCTTGTAGCAGGTCCTCACCTTGCAACTATACCCTTCATGTATTGGGTGAAAGCATGCGGTCATGAAAGATGATTTCCGGACTAATCAATCACAGCCGTCTCAAAAGCCGCACGGTCCATCCTAAATTCACACTTTATTTTTAAAATTCTTACTTTTCTTACTTTTTCCATTTACAAAACGAAAATAATCTGTTATATTATATTAGTCAAACTACGGGACAACGTCCCTTTGATTAGGAGGTAATTCCCTTGCAAAGAAAATTCAAGACGATGGACGGCAACACCGCTGCCGCGCATGTCAGCTATGCCTTCACGGAAGTAGCGGGTATCTACCCCATTACGCCGTCCAGCCCCATGGCCGACTATGTGGACCAGTGGTCCGCCCAGGGCCGTGAGAACATCTTCGGCAACCGTGTCAAGGTCGTTGAGATGCAGTCCGAAGCCGGCGCAGCCGGTACGGTTCACGGCTCTCTGGCTGCCGGTGCTCTGACCACCACCTACACCGCTTCCCAGGGTCTGCTGCTTATGATCCCCAACATGTACAAGATCGCGGGCGAGCTGCTTCCCGGTGTGTTCCATGTGTCAGCACGTACCGTCTCCACGCATGCGCTGAACATCTTCGGCGATCACTCCGACGTCTACGCCTGCCGTCAGACCGGCTTTGCCATGCTCTGCGAAACCAATCCGCAGGAAGTCATGGACCTCAGTGCCGTGGCACATCTTGCCGCCATCAAGGGCCGTGTTCCCTTCATCAACTTCTTCGACGGCTTCCGGACCTCCCACGAGATCCAGAAGATCGCTATCTGGGACTATGAAGACCTGAAAGAAATGTGCGACATGGACGCTGTCAAGGCCTTCCGTGCGCACTGCCTGAACCCCGAGCGTCCCTCCATGCGCGGCTCCCACGAGAACGGTGACATCTTCTTCCAGCACCGTGAGGCCTGCAATCAGTATTATAACGCGCTGCCCGCCATTGTCGAGGAGTACATGGACAAGGTGAACGCGAAGCTCGGTACCAACTACAAGCCCTTCAACTACTACGGCGCCCCCGATGCGGAGAGTATTATCATCGCCATGGGCTCCATTGTGGACGTGGCCGAGGAAGTCATTGACTACCTCAACGCCAACGGCGAGAAGGTCGGCCTGGTGAAGGTCCGTCTGTACCGTCCCTTCTGCCCCGAGAAGCTGCTCGCTGCCATCCCCGAGACCGTCAAGAAGATTGCGGTTCTCGACCGCACCAAGGAGCCCGGCTCCCAAGGCGAGCCCCTGTATCTGGACGTCATCACCGCTCTGGCCAACGCCGGCAAGACCGGGATCAAGGTCATCGGTGGCCGTTACGGTCTGGGCTCCAAGGATACACCTCCCGCTTCTGTCTTCGCTGTCTATGACGAGCTGAAGAAGGACGAACCCAAGCGTGAGTTCACCATCGGCATCAAGGATGACGTCACCAACCTGTCCCTCGATGAGCGCGAGAATGTCCCCGCCACTGCTGCCGAGGGCACCATCGAGTGCAAGTTCTGGGGTCTCGGCGGCGACGGCACCGTCGGCGCAAACAAGAACTCCATCAAGATCATCGGCGACCACACCGACAAGTATGTTCAGGCCTACTTCCAGTACGACTCCAAGAAGACGGGCGGCGTCACAATCTCTCACCTGCGTTTCGGCGACAAGCCCATCAAGAGCCCCTATTACATCAACAAGGCTGACTTCGTGGCCTGCCACAACCCCTCCTACGTCACCAAGCACTTCCCCATCGTCCGTGACGTGAAACCCGGCGGCGTGTTCATGATCAACTGCCAGTGGGATCTCGAAGAGCTTTCTCACCATCTGGATGCCGCTTCCAAGCGTTACATCGCCAAGAATAACATTCAGCTCTACACCATCAACGCCATCGACCTGGCCATCAAGGTCGGCATGGGCAAGCGCACCAACACCATCCTTCAGTCCGCCTTCTTCACTCTGGCCAAGGTCATGCCCCAGGAAGAAGCCATTGGTTACATGAAGGACGCCGCCACCAAGTCCTACCTGAAGAAGGGCCAGGACGTGGTTGACTGCAACCATCGCGCGATCGATGCCGGCGCCACTGCGTTCGTGAAGATCGACGTGCCCGCTGACTGGGCCAATGCTGTAGACGAAGACGAGAACATCCATCTCGAGGGCAAGCCCGAGCTTGTCAAGATGGTCAAGAACGTCCTTGTGCCCGTGGACAAGATGGACGGCGACTCTCTGCCTGTCTCCGCCTTCACCGACTATGTGGACGGTCAGTTTGAGCTGGGTGCTTCCGCCTACGAAAAGCGCGGCGTTGCCGTGACCGTTCCCGAGTGGGATTCCTCCAAGTGCATCCAGTGCAACAACTGTGCTTATGTCTGCCCCCATGCCACCATCCGTCCCTTCGCGCTGACCGCTGAGGAAGCCGAAAAGGCTCCCGCCGCCGCCAAGCTCGTTGACATCAAGGCCGGCAAGGGCAAGGGCGTCTACAAGTACACCATGGCTGTGTCTCCTCTGGACTGCATGGGCTGCGGCGTCTGCGTCGGCGTCTGCCCCGTCAAGGCCATCACCATGGTTCCCCAGGAAAGCCAGCTCGAACAGCAGCCCGTCTTCGATTACTGTGTGAAGACCCCCGAGAAGAAGGACATGCAGGATCTCACCGTCAAGGGCTCCCAATTCAAGAAGCCCATGCTTGAGTTCTCTGGCTCCTGTGCCGGCTGCGCCGAGACCTCCTATGCTCGTCTCGTGACCCAGCTCTTCGGTGACCGTATGTACATCTCCAACGCCACTGGCTGCTCCTCCATCTGGGGCGGACCCGGCGCCACGGCTCCTTACTGCACCAACGAAGAGGGCAAGGGTCCCGCTTGGGCAAACTCTCTGTTCGAGGACAACGCCGAGCACGGCTTGGGCATGTACACCGCTCAGAAGGCGATCCGCGACTCCCTGGCGGCCAAGACCCGCAAGATCGTGGAGAACGGCACGAACGAGGCTGTGAAAGCCGCCGCGCAGAAGTGGCTTGACACCTACAATGACGGCGAAGCCAACAAGGCTGCCACCAAGGATTACATTGCCGCCCTCGAGGCTTGCGGCTGCGACTGCGCAAAGGAAATCCTTGATAAGAAGGAATACCTGAACAAGAAGTCCGTTTGGATCTTCGGCGGCGACGGTTGGGCTTACGATATCGGCTTCGGCGGCGTGGACCATGTGCTTGCCTCCGGCGAGGACGTCAACATCTTTGTCTTTGATACCGAGGTTTACTCCAACACCGGCGGCCAGGCCTCCAAGGCCTCCAACATCGGTCAGGTGGCACAGTTCGCCGCGGCCGGTAAGGAGATCAAGAAGAAGAGTCTCGCCGAGATCGCCATGAGCTATGGTTACGTCTATGTTGCGCAGGTCGCCATGGGCGCCAACCCCGCGCAGACCATCAAGGCCATCTCCGAGGCGGAAGCCTATCACGGCCCGTCGCTGATCATTGGCTACGCTCCCTGCGAGATGCACTCCATTAAGGGCGGCATGATGCACTGCCAGGAGGAGATGAAGAAGGCTGTCGACTGCGGTTACTGGAACATGTTCCGTTTCAACCCCGCCGCAGAGCAGAAGTTCACCCTGGACTCCAAGGATCCCAAGGGCGGTTATCAGGAGTTCCTGATGAACGAAGCCCGTTACAGCCGTCTGACCCGTGAGTTCCCCGAGCGTGCGACCGACCTGTTCGCCAAGAACGAGGCCAACGCCATGGAGCGCTACGAGCACCTGAAGAAGCTCATTGATCTGTACGCTTAATTCCCGCAATTCATCAAAGACCCCGTCCGGTTTCCCGGACGGGGTCTTGTTCAGCTGTATTTCATGATTGCGCAGCAGACAACCGCACCGATGAACCGTTCTCGCATGCCTTGGTAATTGCACCGTCGCGAATCCAAAATGCCTCCCCATAGAGCACTTCCCCGCTCTCATCACGCACGATATAACTTCCATCGTGCATGGCAAGGAACGCATGCCCCATGCTGTCGCCAAAGGTAATATTCTCGATCAATCGCATTCCATCCAGAATATCGTCACGCAAATCCTGAAAATGCGGGAGGATATTTGTTTTTGTCATCCCCAGCCCGGGTAGCCAGCGGCGGTAATTGGGATCAATCGCCTCGCCCGTGAGTTCCGGGCCAGCATAAACAGTCTACGCGCAATTCATGGAGCCTGCGCTCCAACCAATCACAAGACCACCGAAGCTTTGCAGCCGCTCTCGAAGACCGATCCGGTGAAAAAAGGCGTTTTGGGTTGGAACATGGCCGCCGGTCAGGATGACGACATCTGTTTGGCAAATCTGTTTCGCTATTTCCGGGTTTCTTCCGTCACACATCAACAGCCGAGAAATCGACAGTCCGTTGAGCGGGAAGGACTGCGTAAAACATTCCACAATCCCGTCGTTTTTCGCATAATCGTCTGGCGCGGCGCAGATCATCATTACCCGCGCAGGTTCCCGCCAGCAGGATTGAAGCGTATCCAGCAGGCCGTTTTCACTCAGAATCCTGCCCGGAAGCCTCCGCCCGTCCACCTTGACAGCGCCGCCAAGAGAACTTGTCAGAATCAGTTTCATGTTGGGTATAGTTGCAAAGTGAGGACCTGCTACAAGATCTTGTATCCAAGAGGGACGAAACGAGCGAATATGTTGTATGCCAAAACCATCAGTTTTTACTCAGGTCCTCACTTTGCGACTAACACTTTCATGTTTTCTTCTCCATATCCTTTGGCAGAAGTCAATCGTCGTTTACAACCGCGCGCCGGCTTCCTGTAGCATGGACTGCTTGATGTCCCAGAGCTTCTGACTCAGGTCCACGTAATAATTGTGCGGGTTATCAAAGCGTTTGACCTCGTCCCAGAGGGTTTCAACCTGAGCCTCACAATAGGCGCGAATCTGCTCCAAATTTGGAAGCTGGTAAACCAACTTACCGCCTCGGAAAATGGGAACCTGTAGCTCCCTGGCCTCAAAATGATAGACATTCTTCCGCTTCCAAGTCGCCTCCGGATCGAAAATTTCAAAGTCGCCGGAATCATCAACCGTCTCGTTATAAAGGCTCAGATAGTCGGCGATGGCTTTGCCAGTATCGCGGCCATAGAAGCGCCAGACCTTCTTGTAGTGCGGGTTCGTGATCTTGCCGACATTTTCACTGACCTTGATTTTGGGAGTGATATGGCCGCTTTCATCCTCCACGGCGCAAACCTTATAGACGCCGCCGAAGACCGGCTCAGACTTGGCGGTAATCATCCGCTCGCCCACACCGAAGAGGTCGATTTGTGCACCCTGAGCAAGAATATCCTTAATTATATACTCATCCAAAGAATTTGAAACGGAGATTTTGCATTCTGTCCATCCCGCCTCGTCAAGCATCTCTCTCGCCTTTCGGGTCAGATAGGCCATATCGCCGGAGTCAATACGGATTCCGCATTTCGTTATTCCCTGGGGCTTGAGCACCTCGTTGAAGGCGCGAATTGCGTCGGGAATGCCGGAACGGAGCGTATTGTAGGTGTCCACAAGTAATGTCGCGTTATGCGGATAAATCTCGCAGTATTTACGGAAAGCCTCATACTGGGTGTCGAACATCTGTACCCAGGAGTGGGCCATTGTTCCTCCGGCAGGCACTCCATAGCGCTCGTCTGAAATCGTGCAGGCCGTGCCGTGAACGCCGCCGATGTAGCAGGCACGCGCACCGTTGATGGCGGCGCTGGCACCCTGCGCACGGCGGGAGCCAAACTCCAGAACTGTGCGCCCTTCAGCT
This sequence comes from uncultured Clostridia bacterium, assembly GCA_945487445.1. Taxonomy (GTDB): domain Bacteria; phylum Bacillota; class Clostridia; order Oscillospirales; family Oscillospiraceae; genus JAFRPC01. The sequence goes on from CALYTU010000086.1 coordinate 5,796, forward strand.
GCACGGACGATCCGATTGGCTTTGGTAGCGATCAGGCTCTGATGGTTCAGGGCAAGCAGGACATAGGTTTCAATAAACTGCGCCTCAATAGCAGGTGCACGAACCGTCAAAATAGGCTCGTTCGGAAAAACGGGCGTTCCCTCTGGAATGGCCCAAATATCTCCCGTAAAATGGAAGCTGCGCAAATATTCCAAAAAACGTTCGTCAAACAGATTCTTGGAGCGCAGATATTCAATGTCGGAATCGGTAAAGTGAAAATTTTGAATATACTCCACCACCTCCTGCAACCCAGCCGTAATGGCGAAGCCGCCCTGATCGGGGATGGACCGGAAGAACACGTCAAAATAGGAAACCGTATTTTGCTTTACGGTCAGCAAATAGCCATTGGCCATCGTCAGCTCATAGAAGTCCCAGCGCATCGTCACGTTTTCACGTTCCATTTCA
>CALYTU010000087.1 GCA_945487445.1 uncultured Clostridia bacterium
CGGATTTCTCACTTCGTTCGAAATGACAGATGGGGCTACTGAATAGATACCATTTTTTCATTCTTTCACAGTTTCATTTTCTCATTCTCAGGATACAGCGGGCGGCCCGTGATGCGCAGGATCTCCCGCACGGCCCGACGGAGCTTGTGCTCGAAATCGCCCGCGTTGTCCACGATGATCCGATTCGGGTGGCTGCTCCAGGCCCGCAGGGTCCGCTCATCCAGCTCCACGGCCTGCTCCGGGGGTTCGGTCCGGGCGTTATTATCCAGTTTGTAGAAGGACTCCGCGCCCTTTGCGCAGGTAACCAGGTGAAGCACCGCGTCATACTTCTCCATCGCCGCCTTGGAGCTCAGACCGAAGCGGGCAAGAACCTGTTCAAGCTCCCCGTCGGTGATGTAGGCTTTGTCGTCCAGCAGGGCGCGGTCATAGACAATCAGCACATTGGGCTCCGGCACCGCCTCCGCGGCACGGAGCGCCAGCCCCTCCTTGTGGAGCTGGTCGGCCACCACATAGTCCTGAAATTCCAGCAAGGTCAGGCAGTTGCCGAAGGGCTGAATGCCGAAGCCTTTGATCAGGTCCGTGGCCGTTTCGGGAACGGTGATGACACGCCAGCCGTCAACCTGCCCGAATTGCCCGCGAATCCTTTCGATCAGCGTCGTCTTGCCCCCGGCCGGTCCGCCGGTAAGCACGATCCTCACAATATTCTTTTCCACAGCGCAGACCGCCTTTCTGTTTGTGCGCTTTTTCACGCATTATGTCAACTATTGTTTGTTTCGATCCGGAGTTCGATCTTCGTTCGCGGGTTTTCCACGGCCTGGGGGAGAACCCCCCGCAAAGCCAGATTTCAACAGGCCTCGGGGGCTGTGGAAATCCCTGTGGAGAATGTGGGAAACTATTATGCGCCGGAAATATTCAGGAATTTTTTGTCAACCATTTGTCAGCGTACGATAGCTGCCCGGAAAGAACTCGTCAGCGAAATCCACCTGCGCGGCGGCAAACTCCTTCCCATCCAGATAGGCGAGGCACCCGGCATCTGTTGTAAAGGAGAATTTCAGCTTGTAGGAGTAGAGGGCCTGATATTTGCGGTCAAATCGCCTGTCCAGCTTCCCGTATTTGCCGTCACCCAGAAGCGGCGTTCCGGCGGCGGCCATCATGGCGCGGATCTGATGGGTCCGGCCGGTAATCAGCTCGCACTCCACCAAAGACAGGCCATCCCGGCTTTGCAGGGTCCGGTATCGCGTCACGGCGGTTTTGGAGCCCGGCTGCGGCCGCTCGGTCACGTAGACCCGGTTCTGTTTGGCGTCCTTAAAAATGTAGCCCTCCAGCTTTCCCTCCCGTGGCCGGGGTATGCCGTGGACCACGCAGAGGTATTTCTTCTCCAGCTCCCGGTCCTTCATCTTCTGGTTCAGGATCCGCAGCGCTTCGGCGGTCTTGGCCGCTATGACGATGCCGCCGGTGTTCCGGTCAATCCGGTTGCACAGAGCCGGGGCAAAGGCATGCTCCGCCCGGGGCTTCCATTCCCCCTTGGCGTAGAGGTAGGCCTGAATGTGGTCGATCAGGGTCCTGCCATACTCCGCCCCGTCGTGGGGGTGTACGGCCATGCCAGGCTTTTTGTCCGCCAGAAGGAGATTCTCGTCCTCATAGACGATGCTCAGATGCGGGGCCGTGACGGTCAGATAGGCGTTTTCGGGCTTCGGGGTGTCAAAAAACTCATCGTTGATGTAGAGCTGCAGGACGTTTCCCTCACACAGCCGGGTATCCCGTTCGGCTCGCTTTCCGTCCACCTTGATCCGTTTGAGCCGGATGTACTTCTGGGCCAGGGATGCGGGCAGCAGCGGCACGCTCTTGGAAAGAAACCGATCCAACCTCTGCCCGGCATCGTTTTTTGTAATGGTGATTTGTTTCATGCGATCCTCCGTCCGGCACCGCCGCACCGTGCATGCCGTGGTTTTCTCTCATCATACCGCATTTTCCCATTTCTGACAAGTCTCAAAATTTTTCAAAAAAGCCAAAAAAGTGTTTGACAAACGGGCTTCACGTCGTTATAATATTGCGTGCATGACTATGAGATTAGGAGAAACCGATGCTGCTGAACGTATCTGTATTAAAAGATAACCCCGGCGGCTCGATCCCTTTTGAGGTCGTTCTTGATCTGCATGAGCTTGCATTCGGTGGATGCTGTCCCGCGACCGAGCCCGTAACGGCGGTGGGAGAGGTCCGCAACACAGCCGGCGTCTATGTGCTCAGCGGCACAGTGCGCACAACCCTTCACGGGCCCTGCGACCGCTGTGCCCGTGAGGTAGATCAGCCCGTGGAATATCCCCTTCACGCCATTCTGGTCACGGAGCTGACCAACGACGACGGGGAGGAGGACCCCTGGACCTTCCTTTTGGAAGACGGCTTTGCGGATCTGGATGACATCGTGACCACCACGTTCGTTTTAAGCATGGACAGCAAGTTCCTTTGCAGGGAGGATTGCAAGGGGCTCTGCTGCCGATGCGGGAAGGATCTTAATGACGGTCCCTGCGGCTGTCAGCCGGATGCAGACCCGCGCCTGGCTGTGTTGCAACAGCTGTTAAAGAAGTAACCCATTTGCCTTAGGGCATTTAAGACCGAGGAGGTGTCACCATGGCTGTTCCGAAGAGAAAAGTTTCCAAAGCAAGACGCGACAAGAGACGCAGCTCCCACTGGAAGCTGTCCGTTCCCGGCGTGGTCGCTTGCCCCCACTGCGGCGAGCCCCGTCTGCCCCATAGAGCCTGCAAGGCTTGCGGCTATTACAATGGCCGTCAGGTTATCGAAGTTTCTGCGGAGTAATTCTATGTGGAATGAAAGTTGAGAGGAAGGCGTCAGTTGTCCTTCCTCTTTACTTTTTGTTCGGTTTTGTTTACAAATTATTTCCAAATTATGATTGAAAACAGTGTCCGGTTATGGCATAATAGAGCCAACGCCTGAAGGGGGTACTACGCCTTGAAGCACTATGTAGCCATCGTGGGCCGGCCCAATGTGGGAAAGTCCATGCTTTTCAATAAGCTCACCGGCCAGCGCACGGCCATTGTCGAGGATACGCCCGGCGTTACCCGGGACCGGATCTACGGCAAGTGCGAGTGGAACGGCCGGACCTTTGAGCTCATCGACACGGGCGGCATCGAGCCCTCCACCAACTCTGAAATGCTCCAGTTCATGCGCCGCCAGGCCGAAATCGCCATCGAGACCGCTGATGTGATCATCATGGTCACGGACGTGAAGGTTGGCGTCACCGCCGCCGATCTGGAAGTGGCCGCCATGCTCAAGCGCAGCAAAAAGCCCGTGGTGGTTGCCGTCAACAAGTGTGATTCCGTCGGGCCGGTGAACCCCGACGTCTATGAGTTTTACGATCTCGGGCTGGGGGACCCCATCGAGACCTCCGCCATTCACGGCCACGGCACCGGCGACATCCTCGACTTCTGCACCGACCATCTGCCCGACGACGAGGGAGAGGACGAGCAGGACGATGTGGTGAAGGTGGCCATTGTCGGGAAACCCAACGTGGGCAAGTCCAGCCTGCTCAATCGGATTTTGGGTGTGGAGCGGGTCATCGTCTCCAATGAAGCCGGCACCACACGCGACGCCATCGACAGCTTTTTTGAAAACGAGCATGGCAAGTACCTGTTCATCGACACCGCCGGCATGCGCCGCAAGTCCAAGGTGGACGACGCCATTGAAAAATACTCCAATATGCGTTCCGTTTCCGCCATCGACCGGGCGGACGTGGTTTTGATCCTGATTGACGCCAATGAGGGTGTCACAGAGCAGGATACCAAGATCGCGGGCCTGGCCCATGAAGCGGGCAAGGCCTCTATCCTGGTGGTCAACAAGTGGGATACCGTGGACAAGGACACTCACACCATGGACAAGATGACCGAGGAGGTCCGAAAGGGTCTGAGCTACATGCCCTATGCCCCGGTGCTCTTCATCTCCGCCAAGACGGGCCAAAGGGTGGACAGGCTCTATGAGCTCATCAACTATGTCAATGAGCAGTCCGCTCTGCGCGTCACAACGGGCATGCTCAACAGTGTCCTGGCCGACGCCACGGCCCGGGTCCAGCCGCCCACCGACAAGGGCCGCCGTCTCAAGATTTTCTACGTGACCCAGGCGGGGGTCAAACCGCCGCATTTCGTTTTCTTCTGCAACGATGCCAGACTGTTTCACTTTTCCTATCAGCGTTATCTCGAAAATCAGATCCGGGCCGTCTTCGGTCTGGAGGGGACTCCGGTGAAAATCACCGTCCGACAAAGGGGGGACAAGGAAGAATGATCGTTCTTTGGTTCACTGTCTGCGGGATCATCGGTTATCTGCTCGGCAGCTTTAACGGCGCAATTTTGGTATCCCGTTGGCTCCGCAAGGAAGACATCCGCTCCCGCGGCAGCGGCAACGCCGGTCTGACCAACTTCTACCGCAATTACGGCGGGGCGGACACCCTGCTGGTAATGGCCATTGACGTTGGCAAGACGGTCCTGGCCTGCTTCATCGGCAGGTGGATCATGGCAAGCTACGATCCTGTCTGGTTCGACGAGGGCGCCATGCTTTGCGGAGGGTTGTCTGTCATCGGCCATGTGTTCCCCCTCTATTTTGGGTTCCGGGGCGGTAAGGGCATTCTGACCTGCGATACGCTGGCGGCCTTCATCGACTGGCGGATCATTGCGATTCTGCTGGGCGTCTTCCTGGTGGTCGTGATCCTGACCCGCTATGTCTCTCTGGGCTCCATCATCGGCTGCCTGATTTATCCCTTCCTGTTCTGGATCCGCTATCCCATCGACAAGAACATCACCGACGGCACCATCATGATGACCGTTATGGCTTTTCTCATCGCCGGTTTGGCGCTGGCCATGCACCACGCCAACATCAAGCGGCTCATTCAGGGCACGGAGAACAAGTTTTCCTTCCATAAAAAGAACAAGTAACTCGGAACATTACAAGCAGATCGGGCTCTCCATGAAATTTTAATCCAGAACCCATGACGGGCCGGGGCAGGCATGCAACAGTACGCCGGACGGACCGGACTCAAAAAAACAAGAAAGGACCTGCTAATATGGAAATCGCAGTTGTCGGCAGCGGCGGCTGGGGGACTGCCCTCGCGCTGCTGCTGCGGGAAAACAAGCATGAAGTCACCCTGATCTCCTACTCCAAGGAGGAGAGTGACAACCTGATCCAAACGCTGGTCAATCCCTTCCTTCCGGGCGTCCGGCTGCCGGACGATATTCACTACACCGCCGACCACGCCGCTGTGAAGGAATGCAGCATGGTGGTGGTGGTCCCCCCTTCCTTTGCGGTGCGGGCCACGATGGAAAAGCTGGCGCCCTACCTTCGTCAGGATGTGATCTTGGTCTCCGCCACGAAGGGTATCGAGTCCGATACCGGCAAGCGGATGTCCGAGATTATTCGCGAGGCGACGGGGAAACGGCCGGTCGTCCTTTCGGGACCCTCTCACGCTGAGGAGGTCAGCCGCAAGGTGCCGACAGGCGTTGTGGCCGCCTGCGAGGACCGACTTCTGGCGGAGATCGTCCAGGAGGTCTTCATGAATGACCGCTTCCGGGTCTATACCTCTTCCGATCCTGTGGGCGTAGAGCTCGGAGCCGCCATGAAGAACGTCATTGCCCTTTGCGCCGGCATCTGCGACGGTCTGGGCTACGGGGACAATACCAAGGCCCTGCTCATGACGCGAGGCCTTACGGAGGTGGCGCGGCTGGGCATGAAGCTGGGCTCCCGGAACGACACGTTCGCGGGTCTGACCGGCATCGGTGATTTGATCGTCACCTGCACTTCCATGCATTCCCGAAACCGCCGGGCCGGCATCCTGATCGGAAAAGGAGAGAGCGTGGACCAAGCCATGAAGGAAGTCGGCGCAGTGGTGGAGGGTTATTACGCGGCCAAATCCGTGAAGCTCCTGGCCGACCGGATGGGTGTGGACATGCCCATTACCCAGGCAGCCTACGCCGTCCTCTACGACGGCGCTCCCATCGGCTCCGCCCTGGGCTCCCTGATGACGCGAAAGAAGGGGCAGGAGATCGAGGATGCCGGCTGGGGCTGATCCATAGATCAGGCAGGACGAAAAACCGCGGTGTTTTCCAATTCAGTTTGCGAAAAATTATTCATGTTCGGCATCAGAGAGGGAAACACATTGTCGTCATTTGTTTGGTCAAACGTATCTATTCAGTAGCCCCATCTGTCATTTCGAACGAAGTGAGAAATCCGT
>CALYTU010000088.1 GCA_945487445.1 uncultured Clostridia bacterium
CGGATTTCTCACTTCGTTCGAAATGACAGATGGGGCTACTGAATAGATACTTTTAAAGAAATATGTTGACAAACGATATATGTCGTGCTACAATACAGTCGTAGCGCGACATATCATATTACGTCATATCAGGAGGCGATATCATGAAGAGAAGCGAACCCTTGTCAGAAAGCTATTTCTACATCTTACTCTGCCTGGCAAAGGGCGCAAACCACGGTTACGGGATCATGCAAATGACCGAGCGGCTCTCCGGGGGCGACGTCACCATCGGGTCCGGGACCATGTACGGCGCAACGGGCAATATGCTGAAAAAGGGCTGGATCCGCGAGATTCTATCCGACGAACCCGGCGTGGAACGCCGCAGGCTCTATCAGCTCACCGAAACAGGTCGGGAGATTCTCCGGGCGGAGATCGAACGGCTGCGCCGGATGTTGGACAATGCAGAGGGGGTTTGAACCATGGGAAAGAATCGGAAAACATCCTTTCGGGCCTATCCGGCCTGGAACTATGAGAAGGAGCTCGAGGATCTGAACCGGGCATCCGAGCAAGGCTGGCAGCTGGTTAAGGGCGGCTGCTTCCACAGCAAATTCGTGAAGAAGCCGGAGCTTCGTTACCGTTATCAACTGGATTTTGGACGGATCGAAGACATGGGCCGCTACATCGAAACCTTTCGGGAGCAGGGCTGGGAATACATCAATTCCACCTTCAACAACTGGCACTTTTTCCGCAAGGCCTGGGACCCCGCTCTGCCGGAGGAGGCCTATGAAATCTTCACGGATCGGGATTCTTTGCGAGAGATGCACAACCGCTGGTCCAACATTGCTCTGATTGTCGGGCTTGTGCTCGCGGCTGCGGCTGGGTTATGGAGCTACTGGATGATCACGAAGCCCCAGCTTCCCACGCTGATTCAACTTCTGACCTTTACTGTGGAGAGCGCGGTCTTGCTGCGGGGTGTCTGGATCATGCGCAATCCGGATCACAGCCGCGCCCGCTGGAAGAACGGAAGTGCCTTTATGGCGACATTTGTTTCGGTCATCCTGTTGGGCTGCGCGGTATCAACCACCCTGACCGTCCTGCGTCCGAGCTTCAGCACGAAGCAACAGGCGGGCGACATCGAAAATCCCATTTTCGACAATCGCTGGGTGGATTTTACAGTCAAATATCCGGACAGCTATTATCTGGATCTGGAAATTCAGTCTGAAAAGCCCCTGACCTTTTCTGTCCTCAATGAGGCGGGTGAGGCCGTGTACACCGCGACCGAAACGAATTTCTGGGAGGTGGATATCCGCCTGACGCTGACGCCGGGAAAGTATGAATTCTCTATGTCCTGCGAGACGAGCTTCCAAATCGACGCGGCCATTGAATAACGGCGAAAGCCCGAATGTAAGAAACCGGCGCGACCGTATGGGTCACGCCGGTTTGTGCAAATCGGAAAGTGTTAGTCGCAAAGTGAGGACCTGAGTAAAAACTGATGGTTTTGGCATACAACATATTCGCTCGCTTCGTCACTCTTGGATACAAGATCTTGTAGCAGGTCCTCACTTTGCAACTATACCCAAATTGAAACCACCGTCCAAGGAAAAAGCTATGGTCTGGGGAATCGTTATCAGTTCTCCGCTCCCCCGCAGTGGAAGACGGATTCTTCGCTTCGCTCAGAATGACAGCCGGGGGAGGCTGGCGGGCAATTTGCCCGCGCTGCATTTCCGGTCAGATGAGGCAGGGGATCCGACCAGAACGGCTTTTCGTGGCGTACTGCTGTGCGCCGCTGCAAGGGCTTTGCATCCTCCGTCTCCGATTGTCGATCCGTATCTGTTCAGCAGCCTGTCGTTTCGAGGCGATTCATCGCCGAGAAATCCGTATTATCTACGCAAAAGGGAACGGATTTCTCACTTCGTTCGAAATGACAGATGGGGCTACTGAATCAATACGCCAGATACGCCGATCCTATCTTGTCTCTTCCTGCTCCTCCGCCGCTTCTTCGCGATTGACCTTCTCAATGGAGATGACCTTGCTGCCTTCCTCCAGACGCATGACCCGGACGCCCTGTGCGGCGCGGCCGTAGATATTGATATCGGAAATCTGCATGCGAATGACCACGCCGGTATTCTCTATCACCATCAGATCCTCGTCCCCGGAAACCACCTGGACCCCGGCCACGGCACCCGTCTTGTCGGTCAGACCGTAGGCCTGCATGCCCTTGCCGCCGCGGCTCTGGGGCTTGACCCGCTTGCCGCTCTCGTCAGGCTTGAGGAAGGCGTCCAGCTCCGTGCGCTTACCAAACCCGTTTTCTGTAACAGAAAGGAGGGTCTTACCTTCCTCATAGATTCCGGCGCCTACGATATAATCACTCTCGGCCAGGTCGATGCCCCGGACACCGTAGGCCATGCGGCCCATGCAGCGCACATCCGTCTCGTGGAAGCAAATCGCCATACCCTGCCGGGTGGCCAGAAGAATTTTCCGGTCCCCGTCGGTGCGCATAACGGAGATCAGCATATCGTCCTCGTCCAGATTGATGGCCTTGATGCCTGCCTTCCGGGCGGTGTTCAGCTCGGAGAGCTGGACACGTTTGACGGTACCCTTGCGCGTGACCATCATCAGATACTCGTGGTCGGAGAACTCCCGGAGTGTCACGCCCGCCGTGACATACTCGCCGGCCTCCAAAGGCAGGACGTTGATCATGGCGGTCCCCCGGGCGGTACGGCCCGCCTCGGGAATCTGATAGCCCTTCTTTCGGTGACACTTGCCCAGGTTTGTGAAGAACAGGATCACGTCATGGGTGGAGGCAGCGAAAATATCCTTCACGAAGTCCTCTTCCTTGAGGTTGGCGGCGTGGATGCCCCGGCCGCCCCGGCGCTGCGCCCGATATTCCGTGACCGGCATGCGCTTGACATAGCCCTGCTCGGAGACCGTGAACACACAGTCCTCCTCTTCAATCAGGTCCTCGATGTCCAGTTCGTCCTCGACCTCCTGGATCTCAGTCAGGCGGTCATCGCCGTATTTCTCCCGGATCTGGCTGAGCTCGTCCTTCAAAATGCCCTTCACCAGGTTAATATCCGCCAGAATGGCCTGATAAGAGGCGATCTTCTCCTGAATCTCCCTGTATTCGGCCTCCAGCTTCTCGCGCTCCAGACCCTGCAGGGCCTTGAGACGCATATCCAGAATGGTCTGGGACTGGATCTCGGAGAGGCCGAAGCGGGCCATCAGACGTTCCTTGGCGTCGTCATAGGCGGAGCGGATGATGCGGATGACCTCATCGATGTTGTCCTGGGCGATCAGCAGACCTTCCAGAATGTGAGCGCGTTCCTCCGCCTTTTTCAGATCAAATTGGGTGCGGCGGATAATGACCTGCTCCTGGAAGCTCAGATACTCGTCCAGCACGTTCCGAAGGGTCAGGCAGCGGGGCTGGCTTTGATCGTCCACCAGAGCCAGCATGTTCACCGAGAAGGAGGATTGCAGAGCCGTCTGGGCGAAGAGCCGGTTCAAAACCACCTGGGGATTGGCGTCCTTCTTGAGCTCGATGACAATGCGCATTCCGTTGCGGTCGGATTCGTCGCGCAGGTCGGAGATGCCCTCAAGCCGCTTGTCCTTGACCTGCTCGGCGATGTTCTCGACCAGCTTTTTCTTGTTGACCTGATAGGGAAGCTCGGTGACAATGATGCGGATACGGTTCTGACCGTGCTCTTCAAACTCCGTCCGTCCCCGGACCAGAATGCGGCCACGGCCCGTGGCATAGGCGGCGCGGATCCCGCTGCGGCCCATGATGATGCCCCGGGTGGGGAAATCTGGGCCCTTGATGTACTGCATGAGATCGGAGAGCTCCGCCTCCGGGTGATCCAGCACGCAAAGACAGGCGTCAATCACCTCCCGCAGATTGTGAGGCGGGATATTCGTGGCCATGCCAACGGCAATGCCGCTGGAGCCGTTTACCAGCAGATTCGGAAAGCGTGAGGGCAGGACCTTGGGCTCCTTGCGGGTCTCGTCAAAATTGGGAACCCAGTCGATCACCTGCTTGTCAATGTCCCGGAGCATTTCGTTGGCCAGCCTGGACATCCGGGCCTCAGTGTAACGGTAGGCCGCGGGGGGGTCGCCGTCGATGGAGCCGAAGTTTCCGTGACCCTCCACCAGACGGCAGCGCATGGAAAAGTCCTGCGCCAGACGAACCATGGCGTCGTAAACCGATGCGTCGCCGTGGGGATGGTAACGGCCGATGACATCGCCAACGCAGGTGGCGGATTTGCGGAAGGGCTTGTCAGAGGTGAGGCCGTCCTCATAGAGGGCATAGAGAATCCTCCGATGCACCGGCTTCAGGCCGTCGCGCACATCCGGCAGAGCGCGGTCGACGATGACGGACATGGAATACTCCATAAAGGAGGTTTCCATCTCCTTGACCAGATCGTTTGATATGATGCTTTGATTTGGAAAAAGAATATCTTCCGGTTTATAATCACGATTTTTTGCCATTGCGTATCGTTCCTTTTCTTGGAATTGCAGCGTGAGTCATCAGGGACCAGTCACCAGTCACTAAAAATCCAAATTCACGACATACTTCGCGTTAGTCTCGATGAACTGCTTTCTGGGTTCGACCTCCTCACCCATGAGGACAGTGAAGGTCTGGTCGGCGGCCAGAGCGTCGCCCAGGGTGATGCGGCGGAGGGTCCGGGTCTCGGGATTCATGGTAGTATCCCAGAGCTCATGGGGGTCCATCTCGCCGAGGCCTTTGAAGCGGCTGATATCCACTTTTACATTGGCGTTGTCTCCCCGCAGCTCGGCGGAGAGCGCGTCGCGCTCCTCGTCGGAGTAGGCCACCCGTTCGGTCTTGCCCCGGCGGAGCTTATACAGAGGCGGCACGGCAGCGTAGACATAGCCGTTCTCAATCAGGGGGCGCATATAGCGGAAAAAGAAGGTCAGCATCAGGGTCCGGATATGGGAGCCGTCTACGTCTGCATCAGCCATGATGATGATTTTATGATAGCGGAGCCGATTCAGGTCCAGCTCCTCGCCGATGCCGCAGCCCAGAGCCTGAATTACAGGAGCCAGCTTGTCATTGCCATAGATCTTGTCGGCCCGGGCCTTCTCTACGTTGAGCATCTTTCCCCACATGGCCAGAATGGCCTGGAATCGGGAGTCCCGTCCGCCCTTGGCGGAGCCCGCTGCGGAGTCGCCCTCGACGATGTAGAGCTCTGTCAGAGCCGGGTCCCGCTCGTTGCAGTCCTGAAGCTTGCCGGGCATGCGCTCGCCCTCGAGAACGGACTTGCGGCGAATGTTTTCCCGTGCCCGCCGCGCGGCCTCCCGGGCGCGGTTCGCCATCATGGCCTTGTCCAGAATGACCCGGGCCACAGCGGGGTTCTCCTCCAGATAGTCCGTGAGCTGCTGGGAAACCACATTATCCACCAGCGTCCGGATGTAGGCATTGCCCAGCTTCTGCTTGGTCTGGCCCTCGAACTGGGCCTCGGGGAGCTTCACGGAGATCACGGCGCTCAGTCCCTCGCGGCAGTCCTCGCCCGAAACCTTGTCCTCCCCCTTAATGATGCCGTATTTCACGCCGTAGGCGTTCAAAACGCGGGTCAGGGCCGTCTTAAAACCGGTCTCGTGCATGCCGCCCTCGGGCGTGTGGATGTCGTTGGCAAAGCTGACCAGAATTTCGTTATAGCCGTCGTTGTACTGCATGGCGATTTCGGCCACGGCGTCGTCCTTGCGGCCAGTCATGTAGATCGGGCTGTCATGAATGGGGGTCTTGTTTCGGTTGATATAGGTGACAAACTCGCGAATGCCGCCCTCATAGCACATGGTGTCCCGGGGGCCGTCCTCGGCGCGGTTATCCTCAATGGTGATTTTCAGACCGGCGTTGAGGAAGGCCTGCTCCCGCATCCGCTTGTGCAGGGTTTCGTAGTCATAGACCAGGGTATCGAACATCTCCGGGTCGGGCCGGAAGGTGACGGCGGTGCCGGTGTCCTCGCAGTCACCGATGACGGTCATTTCCTGGGTGATCTGGCCGCGGGAGAACTTCATCTGATAGATCTTGCCCTCCTTATGGACCTCGACAGTCAACCACTCGGACAGGGCGTTGACCACGGAGGCGCCCACGCCGTGCAGGCCGCCGGAGACCTTGTAGCCCCCGCCGCCGAACTTGCCGCC
>CALYTU010000089.1 GCA_945487445.1 uncultured Clostridia bacterium
CATCTGTCATTTCGAACGAAGTGAGAAATGACAGATGGGGCTACTGAATAGATACTACAAATAAACGACAAACAGGCATAAGAAAACGGCGGAAATCCTTTTTTACAAGGGTTTCCGCCGTTCTGAATATACTCTTTCTCAGAAGACATGGAAACAAACTTCCTTACGAAGTGCCTCCCTTCGGGGTGCGTTTTTATGCGTTCCGCAGCCGCTCACGGGATCGGCAGACGGGGACAGAACTGCAACCGCGCGCATATCGGTCCCATTTGCTGGAAATACTACCGGGTGAATTCATTCACTCGGAGGACATTATGCAGGGTAAAGTAGAGATCTGCGGGGTGAACACCGCGAAGCTGGGGACGTTGAAGCCGGGGGAGACGGAGGCGCTGCTGCGCCGGAGCCGGGCGGGCGACCGCGAGGCCCGGCAGCAGCTGATCGAGGGAAATCTGCGGCTGGTGCTCTCGGTGATCCAGCGGTTTTTGGGCCGCGGCGAAAACCCGGACGACCTGTTTCAGGTGGGATGCGTGGGGCTTTTGAAGGCCATCAACAATTTTGACCCGGACCTTGACGTGAAATTTTCCACCTACGGCGTTCCGATGATCTGTGGGGAGATTCGGCGCTATCTGCGCGACAACTCCGCCATCCGTGTCAGCCGCTCCGTGCGGGACACGGCCTACCGTGTGTTACAGTGCAAGGAGCGGCTGCTGGCGGAGCAGGGCCGCGAGGCCACGCTGGAGGAGCTGGCAAAGGCACTGGATCTGCCCCTTTCCACCGTTTCGGAGGCCATGGACGCAATATCGGCGCCGGTTTCCCTCTATGACCCCGTCCACAACGACAGCGGCGACCCGCTTCTGGTGATGGACCAGATCAGCGATCCGCGCAGCACGGATGACCGTTGGCTTGAAGAGCTGGCCCTGAAGGACGCCCTCTCCGCGCTTGGGGAGCGGGAAAAGCATATTCTCTCGCTGCGATACTACGACGGCAAGACACAGACGGAAGTCGCCCGGGCCATCGGCATCTCCCAGGCCCAGGTTTCCCGCCTCGAAAAAAGTGCTCTCAAGCGTCTGCGCAAGGCCATCGTCTCCTGATCCTGTTCGTCAGGCAAAAGAACCGGGCAATGACGATAGGGCAATCGGCAACAGAAGTACGACAAAGAAGTAATTCGTATCTCCTGTTGCCGATTGCCTATTTTCTGATAACGATTGCCTGTTATCTCTTTCTGAGAACAGATAGAATAAGAAAAACTTATAACTCAGGAAAGAATATCATGAAGATTTTTTTAAGAAAGCGGTTGATTATTTCGCCTTTGTCATGTATACTAATCATCGGTACAAGAGGTGGTCTGCCTCTTATGAATTTTTCACAAAAGCTCTGTTATCAATTTCCAGGAGGTACTATTATGAAATACGGCCGCACTTATAATTTCTCCGCCGGACCCGCCACCATGCCCGAGCCTGTTCTGGAGGAGATCCGGGATGAAATGATGAACTACCGCGGCAGCGGCATGTGCGTCATGGAGATGTCCCATCGTTCCAAGGTCTTCCAGCAGATCGTCGATGAAGCCGAAGCGGACCTGCGCGAGCTGATGAACATTCCCGACAACTATAAGGTCCTATTTATCCAGGGCGGCGCCACCCTCCAGTTTGCGATGATCCCCATGAACCTGATGAAGAACGGCAAGGCCGTCTACATCGAGACCGGCGCCTGGTCCAAGAAGGCCATCGCCGAGGCCAAGAAGTACGGGGAAGTCATCGTGGCCGCCTCCTCCAAAGATCAGAATTACTCCTACATCCCCGACTGCTCCGATCTGGACATTCCCGAAGACACCGATTATGTCTACATCTGCGAAAATGAAACCATTCACGGCGTCACCTGGCCCAAGCTCCCCAACACCAAGGGCCATGTCCTGGTCTCCGACCAGAGCTCCATGTTCCTGTCCAAGCCCTGCAACGTGTCCGACTACGGCATGATCTACGGCGGCGTGCAGAAGAACATCGGGCCTGCCGGTCTGGCCATTGTCATCATTCGCGAAGACCTGATCCGCGAGGATCTGGACCCCAAGACCCCCATCTACATGATGTACAAGACCCATGCCGACGCCGGCTCCATGTACAACACCCCCAACTGCTGGGCCATCTATGTCTGCGGCAAAGTCTTCAAGTACCTGAAGTCCATCGGCGGCCTGGCTGAGATGGAGAAGATCAACATCGACAAGGCCAAGGTCTTCTATGACTTCCTCGACAGCTCCAAGCTCTTCAAGGGTACTGTGGTTCCCCAGGACCGCTCTCTGATGAACATTCCCTTCGTCACCGGCGACAAGGATCTCGACGCCGAAGTCATTGCCTACACCAAGGCTGCCGGCTTTGAGAACCTCAAGGGTCACAAGTCCGTAGGCGGCCTGCGCGCTTCCATCTACAACGCCATGCCCAAGGACGGCGTGGAAGCCCTTGTCGCATGCCTGAAGAAGTTTGAAGCCGAACACAAATAAGGAGGACGAATCTAATGCGTATTCTCGTAACCGATGGAATGGACAAGTCCGCAATGGCCGCGCTGCGCGAGAAGGGCCATGAGGTTGTTGAACAGTTCTATGAGCCCGATCAGCTGGGCGCCGCGCTGCGGGACTTTGACGCGGTTGTTATCCGCTCCAAGACCAAGGTCCGTGCCAACCACATCGACGAGGCCAAGGGCGGCAAGCTGAAGCTCATTATCCGCGGCGGCGTGGGCGTGGACAACATCGACGTCAAGTACGCCGAGCAGAACGGCATCACCGTCCGCAATACCCCCAAGGCTTCCTCGCAGTCCGTGGCGGAGCTGGCCCTGGGTCATATGTTCGCCTGCGCCCGCTTTATCTCCGTTGCAGGTCACACCATGCGCGAGGGCAAGTGGGAGAAGAAGGCCTACGGCAAGGGCTATGAGCTGCAGGGCAAGACTCTGGGCATCGTGGGCTTCGGCCGCATCGGTCAGCACCTGGGCGTCATGGCCAAGGCCATTGGCATGAAGGTCGTTGCGTTTGATATCTTCCACATCCCCGGCATCGAAGAGCAGCTGGGTATTCCCTACGTTGAGATGGACGAGCTGCTGGCGCAGTCCGACTTCATCTCCGTCCACGCGCCCGCGGTCGACGGCGGCGCTCTGATCAACTCTGAGAACATCGCCAAGATGAAGGACGGCGTGACCATCATCAACACCTCCCGCGGCACCAACGTGGACGAGGCGGCTCTGCTGGCCGCTCTGGAGTCCGGCAAGGTCCGCGCGGCCGGTCTGGACGTCTGGGCCGAGGAGCCCTCGCAGAATGCGGCGCTCTACAACCATCCCAACGTCTCCTGCACCCCCCACATCGGCGCCGCCACCGGCGAAGCCCAGAAGCGCATCGGCGCGGAGATCGTGTCGATCATTGAGAGCTTCTAATCGCTCTCCCCGAACCTTGTTTCCCCATTAAATAAGCATATATTAAAATGGAGGTCAAAAACACTATGAATGCTTATGTTCAGAGAGTCATTGAAAACGTGAAGGCCAAGCATGCTGCGGAGCCCGAGTTCGTGCAGACCATCGAGGAAGTTCTTTCCTCCCTGTCTCCCGTGATCGACGCGCATCCCGAGTATGAGAAGGTCGACCTGCTGGGCCGTATTGTGGAGCCCGAGCGTATGTTCACCTTCCGTGTTGTCTGGATGGACGACGAGGGCAACTACCACACCAACACCGGCTACCGCTGCCAGTTCAACGGCGCTATCGGCCCCTACAAGGGCGGCCTTCGCTTCCAGAAGAACGTCTACCCCGGCATCATCAAGTTCCTGGGCTTTGAGCAGATCTTCAAGAACGCTCTGACCGGTCTGCCCATCGGCGGCGGCAAGGGCGGCGCTGACTTCGATCCCACCGGCAAGTCCGATGCTGAGATCATGCGCTTCTGCCAGAGCTTCATGACCGCTCTGTACCGTTACATTGGGCCCGACGTCGACGTTCCCGCCGGCGACATGGGTGTTGGCGGCCGCGAAATCGGCTACCTGTTCGGCCAGTACCGCCGCCTGAAGGGCGTGTGGGAGAACGGCGTTCTCACCGGCAAGGGCCAGACCTACGGCGGCTCTGTCATCCGTCCCGAGGCCACTGGCTACGGCGCTGTCTACTACCTCAATGAGGTTCTGAAGCACGAGCATGACGACATCAGGGGCAAGACCATTGCCTGCTCCGGTTTCGGCAATGTCACCTGGGGCATCTGCAAGAAGGCTGCTCAGCTGGGCGCCAAGGTCGTGACCTTGTCCGGCCCCGACGGCTACATCTACGATCCCGATGGCATCGTTACCGAAGAGAAGATCAACTACCTCCTCGAGATGCGTGCCTCCAACCGCAACAAGGTCAAGGACTATGCCGACAAGTTCGGTTGCCAGTTCTTCGCCGGCGAGAAGCCCTGGGGCTGCAAGGTCGACATCATTATGCCTTCCGCCATGCAGAACGACGTCCGTATGGACTCCGCTGAGAAGATCGCTGCCAACCACATCAAGTACTACATCGAAGTTGCCAACATGCCCACCACCAACGACGCGCTGGACTTCCTGCGTCATCAGGACGGCATGATCGTTGCTCCTTCCAAGGCTGTCAACGCCGGCGGCGTGGGCGTCTCTGCTCTTGAGATGGCTCAGAACTCCGAGCGTCTGGTCTGGACTGAGGACGAGGTTGACAATCAGCTGCATCGCATGATGGAGAACATTCATCGTGCTTCCGCTGAGGCTGCCGAAGAGTACGGCCTGGGCTACGACCTGGTTGCCGGCGCCAACATCGCTGGCTTCAAGAAGGTTGCTACCGCCATGTTCGAGCAGGGCGCGTTCTAATCGACCGCTGTCTAGAGCACAACTTGATTCACAACCCCTGGCTTCCTCGGAGGCCAGGGGTTTTACCCCTAATCGGAAACAGAGGGATTTCGATGCTGAAAAAACTCAAGATTAACCCCAAAACGCTCGCGATTGACATCCTGTGTGACATCATCGGTTGCTTTCTCTACGGCGCTGGCGTGTACAACTTCGCCTATTCCGCCAATTTTGCGCCGGGCGGTGTTTCCGGTCTTGCAATCCTGACGAATACCCTGACCCGCGGCCTTCCCTTCTGTCCGGACGGTATTCCAATCGGTTTGGGTTCGCTGCTGATTAACATTCCGATCATTCTGATCTGCTTCCGCTCTCTCGGCGGAGCGTATTTTGTCCGTTCCTTTAAGACCCTCGTCATTTCCTCGCTGATCATGGACTATGTGATGCCCGGACTCTGGATCTATGAGGGAGAACCGATGCTGGCGGCGATTTTCGGCGGATTGCTGGCAGGCGCGGGGCTTGCCTGCATCTACATGCGGGACTCCTCCACCGGCGGCTCCGATTACGTCATCATCACCATTCAAAAGAAAAAGCCCCAGCTTTCGCTGGGCGCGGTCTCTATCGCGGTCGACGGCGTGGTTATCCTTCTGGGCGGCATTGTCTACGGCAACGTTGACTCCGCGCTCTACGGCCTGCTCATGACCATTACTTACAGCGTAATCATCGACAAGATTATGCTAGGCAATGATTCGAGAAAAATGATGACCATCATTACCACCAACGGCGGTGAAATCTCCACACGGATCACAAACGAGATCGAACGCGGCGTCACGATCCTGACCGGAACGGGCGCCTATACCGGGCAGGAGAAGGATCTGCTCATCTGCGCCTGCTCCAAGCCCGAGGTGTTCAAAATCAAACGGATCGCGCATGAGGAAGACGATAACTCTTTTGTGATGGTCAGCTCCATCGACGCGGCTTACGGCTTCGGCTTCAAGCCGCATGGAAAATAAGGGCTGAACATAGAAAAAAAGGAAATCGCACGTTGTAAAATGAAGTTGCGCATTTTCTGAAAATAAAAGGTCCATAGCGG
>CALYTU010000090.1 GCA_945487445.1 uncultured Clostridia bacterium
GGAAAGGACGAAAGAGCGGATTCTTCGACTTCGCTGCGCTCCGCTCAGAATGACAGCGGGGGGAGCGGATTCTTCGACTTCGCTGCGCTCCTCTCAGAATGACAGCGGGGGTTACTTCGCCTCGTACCAGCTCCGTCCGATTTTGGCCTCTGCGGTCAGCGGCACGGACAGCGCGGCGGCTCCCTCCATCTCCCGGGTGACCAGGGCCCGGACTGTCTCGGCCTCGGCCTCGGGGCATTCGACGATCAGCTCGTCGTGGACCTGGAGCACCAGGCGGGCCGCCAGCCCGGCGGATTTGAGCGCCTTGTCCACCCGGAGCATGGCGAGCTTGATGATGTCCGCGGCGGTTCCTTGAATGGGGGAGTTCATCGCCATCCGTTTCGCGGCCTCCCGGACCATATATTTCCCGTCCTTGAGCTCCGGGAGATAGCGGCGGCGGCCGTAGAGCGTGGCAACATAGCCGTCTTTCGTCCCCTGTTCCACAACGGAAGCCATGAAGTCCCGGACGCCATGGTATTTGCGCAGATAGTTTTCGATATAGTTTTTTGCCTCCGTGCGGCTGACCCCGATATCCTCCGAGAGGGAGAACTCGGAGATGCCATAGACGATGCCGAAGTTGACGGCCTTGGCGTTGCGCCGCATTTGGGGGGTTACATCCTGCAGCGGCACGCCGAAGACCTGAGAGGCTGTGACCCGGTGAACGTCCTCGCCGGAGCGAAAGGCCTCCTGCATGGCCTTATCGTCGGCCATGTGGGCCAGGACTCGAAGCTCGATCTGGCTGTAGTCCGCGTCCACGAAGACGCAGCCCGGGGCCGGAACGAACATCCTGCGGATCTCAGCGCCCAGGTCTGTCCGGACGGGAATGTTTTGCAGGTTGGGGTCCGTGGAGGAGAGGCGGCCTGTGGCGGTAACGGTATTCTGAAAGGTGGTGCGAACCCGTCCGTCGGGACCAATGACCTTCAAAAGCCCCTCGGCATAGGTGGCCTGGAGCTTGGTCAGGGTGCGATACTCCATGATCCGTCCGATGATGGGGTGCTTGTCCCGGAGCTTTTCCAGAACCTCCACATTGGTTGACCAGCCGGTCTTGGTTTTCTTCCCGGCGGGCAGGCCGAGACGCGCAAAGAGGACCTCTCCAAGCTGCTTGGGGGAGTTGAGGTTGAAGTCCCCGCCGGCGAATCGGAAGACCTCGGCCTGTGCTTCGGCGATCCGGGCCTTCAGCATTCTGTCAAAGGACTGAAGGGCTTCTGCGTCCACGAGGACGCCGTCCACCTCCATCTCCGCCAACACGGCGCAAAGGGGCAGGTCCACGTCGTAAAAGAGAGATTCCAGGCCCTGTGCTTTCAAGCCTTCAGTCAATGGGACATACAGAGCCAGGGTTGCCGCGGCCCGGGCAAGCAGTACGGCCGTCCGGGCTTCAGTCTGCTCTCTGCCCTGGGCCGTCAGCTCCTTCTCCGTGGGGAGCTGGAGCTGGCAGTAGTCCAGCGCAAGCCGGGACAGCTCATACTTGCCCCGGGCGGCGTCCAAAAGATAGGCTGCAACCTCGGTGTCGAAGCGGATGCCGGCCGTGGGCAGGCATCGCTCCAAAAGCGCGCGCTGGAGCTCTTTGGCCCCGTGGACGATCAGCCTGACCTGGCCGGAAAAAATGGCCCGCAGGGTGAGGTCATAGACCTGGCCCAGCCGGTCCCGGCCCAGCAGGACGGGGTGCGTCCCGTCGTCCAGAGCCAGGAACTCCAGATCCTCGGAGGCTGCCAGGGCCACGTGATCGGCGCCTTTCCAGCACGCCAGCAGCGCGTCGAATTCCGCCTGAGTTTCCGGGGCATGCGCGGGGGCGCATTCTGTGCGCCCCCCCTCCGGGCAAGCGGGCTCGTTCCGGCGGGCCGCAGGGTCCGCAGCGGCGGAGGCGCTTCTGAGGCGGTACTTGTCAATCAGTTTCACGAATTCCAGACGCAGAAATAGCGCATAGAGGGCGGGCTTGTCCGGCTCCGCCACGAGGGCGTCCCCGGGAGCAAAGTTCACGGGGGCATCCAGCCGGATCGTCGCCAGATCATAACTCAGATAGGCATTGTCCTTCCCACCTGACAGCTTCTCATAGAGCTTTCCCTTCATGTTCTGGGGCGTGAGATTTTCGTAAACCCTGTCCAGGGTCCCGTATTTTAAGAGCAGGTCTGTGGCGGTCTTGGGGCCGACGCCGGCCACACCCGGAATGTTGTCGGAGCTGTCTCCCATGAGCGCCTTGAGGTCGATCAGGCGGATGGGGTCGAAGCCGTACTCCGCTCGGAATACCTCCGGGGTATAGTTGGTGGAATTGGTCTGCCCTCCCTTGGTGACGATCAGCTTCACGGTTACGCGGTCATCCACCAACTGCAGACTGTCGCGGTCCCCGGTGACAACCACACAGTCCCAGCCTCCGGCGGCGCATCGCTTAGCCACGGTGCCGATCACATCGTCTGCCTCCCAGCCCTGACAGGCGTAGATGGGGATGTTCATGGCCCGCAGCACGTCCTTCATCACGGGCATTTGCTGGGCAAGCTCCTCAGGCATGCCGTGACGGGTGGCCTTGTACTGGTCGTATTGTTCGTGTCGAAAGGTGGGGCCATGGAGATCGAAAGCTACGCACAGGGCGTCGGGTCGCTCCTCCTGGCGCATCTTGTCGAGGATATTCAGAAAGCCGTAGATGGCGTTGGTATACTGCCCGTCTCGGGTGGAGAGCAGCCGCACCCCGTAGAAGGCGCGGTTGATGACGGAGTTCCCGTCAAGGATCATCAGCTTCATGTGTTGCACCTCGCATGATTTGTAGAGACAAGCTTTCCGCCTGCGGCTGTCGGCCAAAAAACCGGGGCTGCGGCATGGAACGCTGGCGAACGGAGGACCGATGGTTTTAAGAATGCGTGTATCTATTCAGTAGCCCCATCTGTCATTTCGAACGAAGTGAGAAATCCGTTCCTTTTTGCGTAGATAATACGGATTTCTCGGCGATGAATCGCCTCGAAATGACAGGATACTGAACAGATACGAATGCGTTTGTCGCAAATTGAGGACTTAGGATAAGCATGGAAAACAATGCTCGTCCCTACAGCGGATCGTGCGTTTGTTTCCAGTCAGGTTCTCAAATTGCGACTAACACATTTCAGAAAACGGGATGAAAATTGGCTGTTGAAAACACTGTGGAGATCCTGTGGAAATGCGGTGGAAAACCGGTTGCTGCCGCATGCGGGGTCGATTTTTTGCTCCCAATGTTCCTGTGATTTGGGTACGCTTGCCCACGCATTGTTTCGTATTGAGAAACGAAACCGCAGCAGAACCCGCCTGCTCTTCCCTTCGGAACACCGTAAGGCAAAGGATAGCCGTATCCCTACAACGTGATATTACTACTAAAACTTTACAAAAAACTAAAAGAGTATCTTGACAATACTATTCCTCTGTGGTATAATACAAGTATCCTGAAAAGCATACAAAATAAGATGATAGCACTGAAAGGAGACTTCAAACATGAAAACCACAGAGCTGCAGCGGGGACAATTCACCTTTTATCGCTCCTACTACGACGCCGTATTAAAGCTGCCGAAAAGCCGGCAATACGAGGCGCTGCAAGCAATGATCGAATACGCCCTGAACGGCACTGAGCCTCAGTCGGTTTCTCCGAGGACCGAGGCCCTGCTCATGGCGATCCGCCCCAATCTGGATGCCGCAAGGGCCAAGGCGATGGCCCGCAAAGCCGCCAATTCCGCGCCCGATCTTTTTCCCGGCGGCCGAATGTAGAAATACGTTTAGAGATAGAATGAGGGATAGAGATCGGGTTAGAAATAGAATGAGAGTTCGTCTTAGAAAGAGAAAGAGATCGGCGCCGAAGGGCAGGCATGTCCTACAGCTTCGCCGCGAATCGGTTCAGGCGTTCGGCTACCTTCTCTTTGCCCAGTAATTGCATGATCGTGCACAGGTCGGGTGTATTGGTCCGGCCGGTCACAGCCAGACGGACGACGGAGGAAACGTCTCCCACATGGCCCTTGTAGGCTGCCGGGTTCTTCTTGTATTCCTTGACCTCGGGGCAAAAGCCCAGATCGGGGCACCAGCCCTTCATTCTGGCAAACCAGGCGTCTTTCTCCTCTCCGGGCTCATAGTTGGCGCAGCAGCAGGCCAGAATGGCCTTTGCGTCTTCGGGACTGACCCGCTCGGGCAGGAGGGCGGGATCGGCCTCGGGCTCTGTGAAGAAGTAGGACAGATAATTCTGCACCTCGTCCCACTTGGCAATGTCCTTCCGAGGCTTGGGAACCTCCCGGTCGATGTTCAGAATCGCCGTGGAGAAGGCGGGATCGGCAGTGAAGATCGCGTAAAACTCCGGGGCGTATTCCTTGGCCCAGGCAGCCACGCAGTCGTAGATGTCGGAGGCCTTCATGTGAGAGATCACGTTTTTGCTGACATCGGTAAGCTTCAGCAGATCAAAGAGGCAGCCGGAGGCACCCATTTTCTTCAGGTTGAAGGGGAAGTCCATCGCTTCCACGCCGGGGTTGGCCCGGCGCCAGTCCTCGAAGTTGGAGTTGAGGAGGGTCAACAGGTATTCGATCACGGCCTCCTTCGGGAAGCCCTTTTCCACAAAGTAGGAGACGGCGGCCTCGGGGTCCTTGCGCTTGGAGAGCTTCCGCTTGTCTCCGGTCTCGTCGTCCAGCTTCATGACCTGAGCGGTGTGGACGTACTTGGGGACCTTGTAGCCGCAGGCCTTGAACATGGCAATGTGCTTGGGCACGGAGGAAAGCCACTCTTCGCCGCGGATGACGTGGGTGGTCCGCATGAAGTGGTCGTCGCAGACGTGGGCAAAGTGATAGGTGGGGATGCCGTCGGATTTGAGCAGAACCTCGTCAATGATGTTCTCGGGCATTTCGATTTTGCCGCGGATCAGATCCTCAAAGGTGATACGCTTGTCCTCGCTGCCCGCGGAGCGGAAGCGCAGGACCCAGGGTTTTCCGGCGGCGAGGTTGGCCTCGATCTCCTCCATGCTCAGGTCGCGGCACCTGGCGTACTTGCCGAAGTAGCCGCGAATCAGGGCGCCGTCGGCCTCCTGCCGCTCCCGGAGTGCGTTCAGCGCCTCGGCGGTGCAGAAACAGGGATACGCCTTGCCCTCCTCCACCAGCCGCTTGGCGACGGCATGGTAGATGAAAACACGCTGGCTCTGGGTGTAGGGGCCGTAGTCGCCGGTCTCGGTGCCGAAGCCCGTGACGCCCTCGGTGAACTCCACCCCGAAGGCCTCGAATCCTTTGAGAATGGCGCTCACGCCGTCCTCAATCTCCCGCTTTTTGTCGGTGTCTTCGATGCGCAGGAAGGAGACGCCGTTGGAGGCTCTGGCCACCAGCACATCGGTCAAAGCGCCGAAAAGGCCGCCAATGTGCAGATACCCCGTGGGAGAGGGGGCAAACCGGGTCACGCGGGCGCCCTCGGGCAGCGCGCGGGGGGGATATTTCGCTTCCAGATCCTCCGGCGTCAGAGTCACGTCGGGGAAAAGCAGGGCGGCAAGCTTAATGTTGTCCATTCTATTATTCTCCTGTCTATGATATGTCGGGACGAGCATGGCTCGTCCGGTCGCCGCAACGGCGTGATTGTAACAGAATATCCCATCCCTCGCGGGGAAGGCGGTGTTCAGTTTGGTTCAGCGTGTGCAGTTAGTCAGCGTGCGCAGTTAGTCAGCGTGCGCAGTTAGTCAGCGTGTGGGAAAGCCGTGCTCGTCTGTCGTCCTGAGCGAAGTCGAAGGACCCGTACGCTCCGCCGGCGTTACCCGCCGACATCAAGGCAAAAAGCACGGCCTTCCGCTTTGTCGTCCTGAGCGAAGTCGAAGGACCCGTATTCCTGTCATTGCCGTCGGCAATGACGCCGCCTGCGGGCGGCAGGGAGGGGACGGA
>CALYTU010000091.1 GCA_945487445.1 uncultured Clostridia bacterium
GTCATTTTGCCATGTGGAAATCTTTGCGCCTTCCACAGGCTACTGAATAGATACATTAATTTGTTTAATCTTGGTATCTATTCAGTAGCCCCATCTGTCATTTCGAACGAAGTGAGAAATCCGTTCCTTTTTGCGTAGATAATACGGATTTCTCGGCGATGAATCGCCTCGAAATGACAGGATACTGAACAGATACTAATCTTGAAGGGTGGAACACGATCATGCCGCTTGACGCGATTTTTTTGACCGCATT
The DNA here is from genome assembly GCA_945487445.1 of uncultured Clostridia bacterium. GTDB lineage: Bacteria > Bacillota > Clostridia > Oscillospirales > Oscillospiraceae > JAFRPC01. The sequence continues at coordinate 254 of CALYTU010000091.1, forward strand.
GACGCAGGAGCTCAGCCAAACCCTGCCCGGAGCGAGGATCGACAAGATCCAGCAGCCGGAACGGGACAGTGTTCTGCTCCAGCTCCGCACGCCCGGAGCAGGCAGCCGCAAGCTTCTGCTCTCCGCTTCCTCCAACCATCCAAGGCTCCACTACACCCAGGCCCGCTACGAAAACCCCGCGCAGCCGCCCATGTTCTGCATGCTCCTGCGGAAGCATCTGGCCGGCGGCCGGGTCCTGTCCTTGCGGCAGCTTCCGCTGGAACGGGCCGTAGATCTTTGCGTGGAGAGCGCGGACGAGCTGGGCGAACTGAGCGAGAAGCACCTGGTGCTGGAGCTCATGGGCCGCAACTCCAACCTCATTCTGATGGGACCCGATGGCCGGATCATCGACTGTCTGCGCCGGGTGGATTTTGAGATGTCCGAAAAACGGCAGGTACTGCCCGGCCTGTTTTACCACACGCCCCCTGCCCAGGGGAAGCTGGATTTTCGCACCGAAACGGCGGCGTCTCTCTTTGACGCCCTCGGCGCTGTGGACCATTCCGTGGCCCTGGATCGCTGGCTCATGGACCGCTTTGCCGGGATCTCACCTCTGATCGCCCGAGAGTTGGCCTTTCTGACCACTGGCAGCACCGATCCCGATCTGCTGGCCCTCGACCGCGCCGCCCTTGCCGCCGGTCTGGCCCGCGAGCTGCGCGGGCTGACGGAGAAATTCGTCCCCACCCGTCTCATGGCGGGCGCAGAGCGCAAGGACTTCTCCTTCCGACAGATCCGACAATATGAGGGCTATATGACGCAGGACAGCTTTCCCTCGTTCTCAGACCTGCTGGACGACTTCTACACCGGCAGAGCCCTGGCCGAGCGAATGCGCGCCCGCTCCCAGACCCTCCACAAGACCCTGACGAATCAGCTCGCCCGCGTCCGCCGCAAGCTGGCCAACCAGGAGAAGGAGCTGGAGGCCACCTATGACCGCGAGCGCCTGCGCAGGCTGGGAGACATTGTTACCGCCAATCTGCATCAGATTCAGCGCGGGCAGGCCCGCCTGACCGCCGTGGACTTCTACGATCCCGAGATGAAGCAAATTGAGATTCCCCTGAACGTGACCCTTTCCCCCCAGCAGAACGCTGCCAAATTCTACAAGGACTACAACAAGGCCAAGCACGCCGAAACATTCCTGACCGAACAGATCACCCTGGGCAGAACCGAGGAGGGCTACCTGGCCTCCGTGCTGGAGGCGCTGTCACGGGCTGAGACGGAACGGGATCTCGCCGACATCCGGGCCGAGTTGACCGAGGGCGGCTATCTGAAGCAGACAGACCGAAAAAAGCAGATGAAGGTTCCTCCCTCGAAGCCCATGGAGTTTCGCTCCTCCGACGGTTTCCAGCTTCTGGTGGGCCGCAACAACCGGCAGAACGATCTTCTGACCACCAAGCTCGCCTACAAAACCGACCTCTGGCTCCACGTCCAGAAGGCCCACGGCAGCCACGTCATCATCGCCTGCGCCGGGGCCCCCGTCCCGGATCGGACGATTACCGAGGCGGCCGAGCTGGCCGTGTGGTATTCCCAGGCCCGTCAGGGCCACAATGTCCCCGTGGATCTCTGTCCGGTCCGGCAGGTCAAAAAACCCGCCGGCGCAAAGCCCGGCATGGTGGTCTACGAAAATTACCGCACCGTCTACGTTACCGCCGATGAGACCCTGCCCGCGCGTCTTACCGATCAATAGGTATTCACGCTGTCTAATACTATTATCCAATAAAACCATTTCATATCTTTGCGGACAGATTTGCGCCATACATCGTTGTCGTCCTTGCCGGGCGTCAAGCCCGCCTGCGTCCTCCGCCTCGTCTGGCACAAATCTGCCTCGCAAATCTTTTGAAAGCATTTTATCGGATAATAGTATAAAAGGAGGTATTTCCCATGACAAGCTTTCCTTCCGTCGAAAAATCAGTCCTTGGCATCCCGGGTGCGGGGCGGCGTTCGCTGTTGGAAGCCCTGGGGCGTAATCTGCACCTGCCCGCGGGCATTTGCCTCTGCGTTTTGGACGCCGAGCGGCTGGACGCCCCGGCGCAGCTCGCGCTGCTCGACGAGTTGACCGCAGAGCCGGCCCGAGAGACCGTTTTTGCCCTGAACAAAGCCGACCGGATATCCAACCTGTCCGAGGCTGTGGCGCACGTGTGCGCCTTGCTGGAGGCGCGGGGCATTGCCGCGCCCTCGATCTATCCCACCTGCGCCGCCGCGGCGCGGCTCTTTTCCCGGAGCGCGGACGAGCTGAGCGAAAGAGAGCTGGCTGCCCGGGAGGCCTTCTATGAACGCTTCGCCCCGGGAGAGAACTGCCTGTCTGCCTTCGCCGTCACGGCGGAACCCGCCCTGACCCCGGGCAGCCGGGAGGTTGCCCCCGCCCGGCTTCGTGCCGCACTGCTCAACACCGGCGTCCCGGCTTTGGCGGAAGCTCTGAACGGCCTTTCCGGCGACTTCGCGGAAACGATTTCCGACAGACCGCCCGAGACGAAGTCTGAGGATTCCCTCGCCGCCCTTTTGGAACGGGCCGATTCCGCCTCCTGCGCGGAGCTTTTGGAGCTGGCCCGGGCCGCGGGGGCGGCCAACGCCCCGGAGCAGGCGCGGGAGCAGGCGCTGGACCGCCTCCACGCGGCCTACAACGCCCGCCAGATCGAGGAGCTGGACGCCATGACCAGGAACGCGGAGGACCTTGAGCTGGATGCGCTTCGCGCCCTGGCAGACCGGATCAACGCAGGTCCCTACACAGTCCAGACCCGCACCCCCTATGTCGCCCGGCTGAACCTTCGGATCGACGGGCTTCAGACTGTCGCGCTGGACGAGCTCTGCGCCGGCGTGGAGGAAGCCGACCCCCGGACCCTTGCCCGCATCCGTGAGGCACTGGAGCGCACTGACTGCGCCGAGGTATTAAAGACCGCGTTTTTCCGGCGAATTGACGGGCGGCAGCAGAAATTAGATATTGAGGCGCTCGATCGCGTCACCGCAGGGGCCGAAACCATGACGGAAAAGGAGCTTCGGGCCGTTGCCGTCACACTGGAGGCAAACAACTGGAATCCCAGGTATGTGAATGCTTACCGTCACCGCATCGACCTGTGCAGGGAGGCCCTCCTATATCGTCAGGTGCAGCAGGAGCTGACTGATCTGAACGACATGGAGAGGCGGGAGGTTCTGGCCCTCCAGGAACGGATCGAGGGCAAGGAGCTGCCCCCCCTGTACACCGCAACGGCGCGCAGGCAAATCGGCGAGAAGCTGTTCCGGATGGATATGCTCCGTCTGATGGCGCTGCAAAATGAGTTTGACCGCCTGGACTTCGACGGGTTTGATGAGCTCCGCGCGCAGGTTGCCCGCGGCGACTTCTGCGAGCGCGCCAAGGGCTATTATTTGAACCGCCTGCTGGCCCGGGAAAACGCGCTGATCCTGGAAAACACCTCTGCCCGGGCGGAGCTGAGCCGCCAGCTCATCTCCCGGCACAAGCTTCGCATAAGCGATTTCACCTTTGCGTCCCTATCCAGAGACTATCAAACGAAACTCGACGACTTTTGGATCGGCACCGGTCTGGAGCAGCCCCGGGATATTCCCGTCTTCCTGTTTGACAACGGCAGCCGCTATGCCATGACGGCAACCCGCTTCTATTTCAAGGCAGGCAGGCATCTGGAATACGTTCCCATCGAAAGCATCGACCATTTTCAGGTAATGAAGCAGCATCTTTCTTTGCTTTTGCAGATCGTGGGCAAGGACAATTCCTACCGGCTCACCGAGGCCCGGATCAGTCGGAGCGGAGCCGAGCGGACGCTGGATTTCCTCAATGACTGCATTCGACGCTGGGCAAACCCCGGCCCCGCCGGCCGGTTGGCCGCGGAGCTTCGCGTGCGGTCTCTGGATGCGGCTGATTACACGGCGCCGGTGGAACCCGAAACCCTCCGTCCTCAGATTGCCTGGGAGCTCTTCAGCGAAGCCTATCAGGCCGCCGGGCTCCGGGAAGGCTATCTGATCCGCCCGGGAGACGAGGACGACATGCAGCGTGTCCGGAAGCTTCGGGAAAACTTCGGCCTGCCTGAGAACGCACCCGTAGTCTGGTATGGCCCCGCCTCCCGCTTCGGACCTGTGAAGGAAGGCGTGGCGTTTGGCGCCCAGGGCATCTATCAGAAGGAGGGCAAGGACCCGGTGCGGACCGTCCCGCTGGCGGAAATCTGCACAGTTTGCCCCGCCGATGGCAAACGTATGCTGGTCACCACCCTGCAAAATGAAACCGTGACCCTGTCCGTCACCGATCACATGATCCCCCTGATCGCTGATTATGTGCGCGCCATTCAGCTCGGAGACTACCTTCGCACACAGGAGGAACAAGCATGAGCCTCTCCCACGCAGCTTCACGAAAAAAGCCCGCTACCCGGCTCCCCCGTTGGCAGCGCTGGCTGATCCTGGTTTGTCTTTTGGGGTTCCTGGTCTTCTTCTTCCCCGTGTTCGGCCGCATTGTCAACATTGCAAACCTTTCTGCAATGGCAGGCTTCCTTCTGCTTGCTGCGGTCTTCCGCTGGTGGCCCGGGTTTTTGGCTCTGTTAAAGCGTTTCTGGTCCCGCCCATGGAGCCGCGTGCTGCTTCTGCTTTGCGGCGCGGCAATCCTGTCCGTGACCCTCCTGCTGGCCGTGCTGTGCGGAAGGGTCGTCTCCCGCCTGCATGCCGCGCCCGACAGGCCATGCGCCACAGTCATCGTCTTAGGCTGCCAGGTGCGGGGCAACACTCCATCCCTCCTCCTGCGCTACCGAATTCAGACAGCAGCGGACTATTTGACGGATCACCCCGAGGCCGTGGCCATTCTCTCCGGCGGGCAGGGCTCCGATGAAAACATCTCCGAGGCAGAGTGCATGTATCGCAGCCTGACGCGAATGGGCATCGACCCGGCGCGGCTCTACCGCGAGGACACCTCCACCGTCACGCTGGAAAATATCCGCAATTCCATGGCGCTTATGGAACGCGAGGGGCTGCAGGCCCCCGCGGTGATTGTCACCAACAACTTCCACATCTGCCGCGCGCTGGAAATGGCGGAAGATCTGGGTCTGCCCGCCCAGGGCCTTGCCGCCAGATCCAACTGGTACAGCCTCCCCACCTACGTTCTCCGGGAAGCGCTTGCCCTGGTGCAGTACGGACTGTCATAATTTTACGCATCAAAAAAATACCCCGCCTTTCGACAGCTGGGTGTACGTAAGACAGTATTGCGCTAAGATTGACGAAGCGGCACGAAACCGCATGGAGCTGATCGTGCCGGAGCTGGCGAAGCGAAACGGCGTGACCGAGAAACAGAAAGCCGACACCAAATGGAATGGGTGCGGCAGATGAACGCTTGCAAGGCACAGGCAGAAGAAGTTGTGAAAGCGGAATTGATTTATGATTGAGAGAGGAAGTCCGGGCAGAAAACTGTTCGGACTTTTCTCATATATTCCAAAGTTGCGGTAGAATTGTTCACAAGTTTTATGGTATAATTTAAATACAAAAATTGAGGTATCTGTTCAGTATCCTGTCATTTCGAGGCGATTCATCGCCGAGAAATCCG
>CALYTU010000092.1 GCA_945487445.1 uncultured Clostridia bacterium
AAGCTTGTAGCGCGGGGAACCTGCGAGGGCATGATAGCCCATGAGCCGGGTGGAGAGGATGGCTTTGGTTACGACCCTATTTTCTATCTTCCGCGCTTTGGCTGCACCTTCGCCCAGATGGGCGCTGATAAGAAGAACGCCATTTCTCACAGAGCCAATGCGTTGAATCGGCTCTGCAAAATGTTGGAGGAGAGAAAATGATCACAAGTAAGCAGCGCTCTGAGCTCCGTTCCAGGGCGAACGAGCTCGAGACGACTTTGATGGTTGGCAAGGAGGGCGTGACAGACGCGCTGATTGACGAGCTGGACCGCCAGCTCGAAGCAAGGGAGCTGGTCAAGGGAAAGGTGCTGGAAACCGCTCTGATGAGTGCCCGAGAAGTCAGCGACCAGCTTTGCGAAGCGCTTCGAGCCGAGGGAATCCAGTGTGTGGGCAATAAATTTGTCGTATGGCGGCACTCTGAAACGCTTGCAAAGAAAACTGGAACCGCGAAGGCCAAGGCCAAAGTTAATCCGGTTCGGGCGGGAGCACAGAAGCGGCGCGCCGTGGCCAAGGCCGCGAGGGAACGCAGGAACGAGTATTTCAAGCAGGCTGCCATAGAATATGCCAAACAGCGCCGACGCGCGGAACGGGAAGGCGAAGAATGAGAATCGGTGTATATGGGGGCAGCTTTAACCCCCCCCACACGGGCCATATGCTTGCTGCCGCGGAGCTGATAGCGGCGTTACAACTGGACAGGCTTTTGGTTGTTCCTGCTGCCAATCCGCCGCATAAGACCCTGCCTCCCGGCTCGCCCGGTCCGGAGCAGCGGCTTGCCCTTTGCGAGGCCGCCTTTGCAGGTCTTCTCCATGTGGAGGTCTGCGATCTGGAAATCAGAAGGGCGGGGAAGAGCTATACCGTCGATACTTTGACCGCGCTCACTTCAGAGCATCCTGAGGATGACTTTTTCCTGATCATGGGGACGGACATGTTCCTGACCTTCGCCTCCTGGAGGGAGCCGGAGCGGATCGCTTCCATGGCTGCCTTGGCAGTGATGCACCGGGATACCAGCGATGAAACCTGGACGCGCGTGCAGGCAGAGGCCGAGTGCCTGCGCAGGACCGTGGGAGCCCGCGTGATTGCTGTGGAGAACCGCTGCGTGCAGATCTCCTCCACAACGGTCCGCCGCCTGCTGGCCTTCGGTGCGCCGGATTGCCTCGATCCTGGCGTGGAGGAAAGAATCCTTGCAAACGGCTGGTATCTGACCGACGGTTCTTTGCGGGGACTGCCCTATGAAAGCCTGCGGGACATCTGTCTCTCCCTTCACGACGAAAAGCGCCGCCCCCATGTTGAAGGCACGGCTGACACCGCTGCACAGCTTGCCATGCGATGGGGTGCGGACCCGGAGACTGCCCGCCGGGCCGGGATTTTGCACGATATTACGAAGGCTATTGGTCCAAAGGAACAGTTGCATATTTGTGAAAAATATGCTATGATGCTTTCGCGTACGCAGCGGGAGAATCCTAAGCTTCTGCACGCCAAGACTGGCGCTGTGATCGCCCGTTTCGTTTTCGGGGAGTCGGAGGACCTGGTCAACGCCATCTGGTGGCACACCACCGGCCGCGCGGACATGTCCGTTTTGGAGAAGATTCTTTATATTGCCGACTATATGGAACCCAATCGCCGTTTTCCCGGCGTGGAAGCTTTGCGTGAAGCCGTTTGGCGAAATCTGGACGAAGCAATTTATCTCGGCCTGATGCAGTCGGTCGAACATCTGCGGGAGCTGGGACGCACAATCGACCCGGATTCCCTGAACGCATGGAACTACTATCGAGAAATTACCGAGAGGAGTCAATGACCGTGAAACTCTTTGGACATCATACACAAACAATTCCGGAGCTTGACACTGACAGCCTGCCCATCGGGGCCGCAAATCTTTCTGAGCCGATTGCTGACGCAGATAAGCTGGTTTTGGAAATTGAAGGGGACGAGAAAGCGGTCGAGGATGGACCGGTGCAGCCTCTGAAGGCGGATACAAATTCCCTGCCGAATCAGGACGATCTGTTACTGAAGACTTTGAACGCGGCGCTTGCCGATACGAATGATGACGACGAAAAGCCTGCTCCAGTCCTGAAACGTGTCTCGAAGGCATCCGCTGCTGCGGACGCTGAACCGGCGGCTTACACAGAGCCGGAGCCGGAAAGCCCCCACCCCGCCAGCTCGTACCGGGCAGACGCGCCATCTGCTGACGTGAAGCCTCCCTTGACCTCCGTCTCCTATGCTTCCATGGTGAAGGCGGTCGAGGACGCAAAAAAGGAACCCACAGGGCGATTCGCACGCGACGCTGTGGATGATGATACGCTTCTGGACGAGTTATATACGCTGATTGGTGATACCCGACAGCAGGAGAAGTCACAGACTGTCAGCGATACTTTGAAGCCGGAGGCCCGGCACGTACGTCCTGCCGTGCGTATCCGTCCGGAGGACCTGCAAATGCTGCCGGAGGAAGATGTCGATGAGATCGAGGAGGATGTGACCGGCGTTCCAGGTTGGCTCAAGGGCGTTTTTATCCTTCTGCTCTCCCTGCTTCTGAGCGCTATGACGTTTTATGCCGTTGCCTCTGACGTCATCGGTGAGATCTTCTGACGGCAACTCTCTCTGTGGAATCACCGGAAGCCTACATCGTCCGCTGTAGCGGCATGATTATTTCAAAGAAAAGAGTGATGATATGAATACAAAAGAAATTGCCCTCACAGCTGCAAAAGCCATGGAAGACAAGAAGGGAATCAACATCAGACTGCTGGAGGTCACGGAAGTCACCACGCTGGCTGAGTATTTCCTGATTTGCACCGGCACGTCCAACACTCATGTCAATACCATCTGCGATGCCGTTGAAGAGGCTGTGGACGCTTGCGGCGAGGCCTTGCTCCACCGGGAGGGGCACCGAAGCGGCACCTGGGTTTTGCTGGACTTCGGAAGCCTGGTCTGCCATGTCTTCACCGACGAAACCCGACAGTTCTATGACCTGGAGCGGATGTGGAACGACGCGAAGCCTGTCCCCATTGAAGAATGAAGCCCGAAAGCGCGCGACGCGCGTCCGCCAAACATATGAAACGAGGCAGAATCACATGAAATATGACTTTACCGCCATTGAAAGCAAGTGGCAGAAATACTGGCTTGAGCACCGGCTCTATCAGACCGACAACAGCTCCGACAAGCCCAAGTTCTATGGGCTCATTGAATTTCCGTTCCCCTCCGGAATGGGCCTGCATGTCGGACATGCCAGACCCTACACCGCCATGGACGTGATTGCCCGCAAAAAACGCATGGAGGGCTATCACGTTCTGTTTCCCATGGGCTATGACGCCTTTGGTCTGCCCACGGAGAATTTCGCGATCAAAAATCACATCCATCCACGGACCGTGACAGAGCGGAATATCAACGTTTTCCGCTCCCAGCTCCAGGCTCTGGGCTACAGCTTTGACTGGGACCGTGAGGTAAATACCACCGATCCCAAGTATTACAAGTGGACCCAGTGGATCTTCCTTCAGATGTTCAAGAAGGGGCTTGCCTACAAGACCCAAATGCCTGTCAACTGGTGCACATCCTGTAAGTGCGTCCTTGCCAACGAGGAGGTTGTGGAGGGCGTCTGTGAGCGATGCGGCGCTCCTGTCATTCGCAGGGAACGGAGCCAGTGGATGCTGAAAATCACCGCCTATGCCGACCGTTTGATTGATGACCTGGAGGATGTGAATTTTCCCGAGCGGGTCAAGGCGCAGCAGATTAATTGGATCGGCCGCTCTTATGGCGCGCAGGTGAAATTTGCCACCACGCTTGGCGACGATATTACTGTTTACACGACTCGCCCCGATACGCTCTTCGGCGCAACCTATATGGTCCTGTCTCCCGAACACGCTCTGGTGGCAAAGTGGATGGACAGACTGACCAACCCGGAGGAGGTCCGCGCCTATCAGGCTGCAGCCGCCGCAAAGTCCGATATGGAGCGTACCGAGCTCAATAAAGACAAAACCGGCGTTTGCCTGGGCGGCGTCATGGGAATCAATCCCGTCAATGGCAAGCAGATTCCAATCTATATCTCCGATTACGTTTTGGCAACCTACGGCACGGGCGCGATTATGGCTGTCCCGGCCCACGATACCCGTGACTGGGAATTCGCAAGAAAGTTCGGGCTTCCTATCGTGGAGGTCATTGCCGGCGGCAATGTGGACGAAGCAGCCTTCACCGATGTGGCCACGGGTGAGTTAGTGAATTCTGACTTTCTCAACGGCTTGTCTGTCGCGGAAGCGAAGACCGCCATCATTCAATGGCTGGTGGAAAAAGGCATCGGCAAAGCAAAGAAAAACTTCAAGCTCCGCGACTGGGTTTTCTCCCGTCAGCGTTATTGGGGCGAACCCATTCCAATCATTCATTGTCCGAAGTGCGGCATTGTCCCGCTGGAGGAGAAAGACTTGCCCCTTCTCCTTCCCGACGTGGAGAGCTATGAGCTGACCGACGATGGAGAAAGCCCCCTGGCATCCATCTCTGATTGGGTCAATACCACCTGCCCCTGCTGCGGAGGTCCTGCCCGCCGGGAGACCGATACCATGCCGCAGTGGGCCGGCTCCAGCTGGTACTATCTGCGCTATACTGATCCCCATAACGAAAAAGCGCTTGCTTCCCGCGAAGCCCTGGAGCGTTGGACGCCGGTGGACTGGTACAACGGCGGTATGGAGCACACGACGCTCCATCTGCTTTATTCCCGTTTCTGGCACAAGTTCCTCTACGACATCGGTGTGGTTCCAACGCGGGAGCCTTACGCCAAGCGCACCAGCCACGGCATGATTCTGGGAGAGGGCGGAATTAAAATGTCCAAGTCCCGGGGCAATGTCATCAATCCCACCGACGTAATCAACGAGTTCGGCGCCGATACCATGAGGACTTATATCATGTTCATCGGCGACTTCGAGAAGCCTGCCGCCTGGGCCTCCAATTCCGTCAAGGGCTGTAAGCGTTTTCTGGATAAGATCTGGGCTCTTGCCGAGACTGTGGAGGATCATGAGACAGAATACGCCAAATGCAATGAGAACCTGATCCACAAGACCATTCGCAAAGTGACCTCCGACATCGACCAGCTCAAGGCAAATACCGCCCTGGCCCAGCTCATGACCTTGGTAAATCAGCTCACTGACAAGGGCTGCAACCGGGCTGAGCTCAAGACTCTGCTCGCTCTGGTCAGTCCTTTTGCGCCTCACATTACCGAGGAGCTCTGGGAAATGAAGGGGTTTGAGGGCCTGTGCTCCCTTTCCGCCTGGCCCCAGTACGACGAGGCAAAGTGTAAGGATCAGGAACTGACAATCGCTATCCAGATCAACGGCAAAACAAAGGGCACCATTCAGGCTCCTGCGGATCTCAGCCGCGACGAGCTGGCCTCCTATGCACAGAACGATGAATGGGTCCTGAAGGCTGTCGCCCGCGCCGGCGGAAATGTCTTCAAGGTCATTGCCGTCCCCAATAAGCTTGTGAACCTGATTGTGAAATAAGAATACAGGCTTAACAGAAATTGTTTTTCTCTGGTCGGCACCGATCAGTTCGGACAAGATCTCCGATTTCGTATTTCTTCATGTGTACCAGTTCACCCCATGTGAAAATCTTCCGGTTTTGTGTAGGGCGGCCAGACCCAGGCTGCCCTACGGTATGGGTTGAACAGTTACCTTCATGCGTAACAGTTCAGCCCAAACCATTTTGCGGGCAGGAGGATTCGGCAAAATGACG
>CALYTU010000093.1 GCA_945487445.1 uncultured Clostridia bacterium
ACGGATTTCTCACTTCGTTCGAAATGACAGATGGGGCTACTGAATAGATACAAACGACGAAGAAAGAGGAAGAGCCGGAGCTCTTCCTCTTGCCAACCTGTGGTATAGTGTTAGTTGACGAGACCAAACACGAAACGGGGTGGCAAGATGAATATAACAGTTAATCTGGACTTTGACAAGAGGGAAATTGAAAATTTTCAAGAATTAGAGAGGACGATCCACCGGGCGGTGCTAAAGCTTGGCAGTGAAAACGCGGCAAAAGCCCTGGAAGCCATGGACGAGCAGTTACCGGACAGCCGCGACGTCAAACGCTTCCGGTGCAAAGGGTTTCAAAAGACGTGCATAAAACGCTCATGGGACCGGTGGAGTTCAAACGGCGGGTATATCTGAACAACGCCGCCGTGGAAGGGACGCATTGCGTTCATCTGCTGGATGAAGCGGTGGAGCTGAACCAGATCGGTCTTGTTACGGAAGATGTATGCGCTCTGACGGCAACGGCAGCCTGTAGATTACCGAATGCGCCGGAAACACGGAGTTTGCCGACAACCTGCGGTGAGCTTTGCTGTACCGATATGAAACCCTTGATCCCGACAACTGCATCTTGTCCACTCGCATTTCGTCGGAAATAATCTTGCCAATAAACACTTGACACATACCCGGGAAAAGGGGCGCGGAGAAAAGACTTGATTTCTTCCCGCGAATGTAGTATCCTACAGGCAGCGGGTATAATCCGTTGTATTCTGAAGGCGTTTCCCAAATCAGAACCGAGTCTTGACAGACGCACGGACGGGATTTGTTCCCGCTTTCTCTGAATGCGATTTGAAAGGAGAGATTCACGCATGTTCTGCAAAAAAGTACTCTGCCTGCTGCTTGCGCTCGTCATAGCTTTTTCCATAGCGGCCTGCGGCAAACAAAACGAAACGGAACCCGCCACTGGTTCCGTTCAGACTACCACCCAGGGCCAGGCGGGCACAGATGGAACGACAAATCCCGACGCGACCTCCGGCAGCCAGATTGAAAATGCCATGACCCCGGGAACGCTCAATTCTTTCCGGCTTGCGCAAGGTGAGCTTCCGGTTCTTCGCGGTCTGCGGCTGGCGGGAAACCGATGTGGGGGCGAAGAGATTAACGCGCGGGAGCCCGCGACGGAGGGAATTCGCTGCATATTTGAGTTGAACGAATGGGTGGAGTTCTATCCGGATACCGACGCGCAAGAAAATCTGCGGGTCTGGGTCATCCGGCACGGAGCGGAACCGCGTAATTATGAGACCGAAACGTTTTCGGATCAGATGCCCGGCTTTGTCCGGTATTGCGACCTTGTTAACGATCCGGAGGCCGACGAAGGCAGTTCCTGGGGCGGTTTCTATCTGAATCCCGAGGATGCGGAAGCGGGCGATTATGATTTCGTCTTCACCTATGAAGGCCGGCCGATTGCGACGCTGCTCACCAGGTTTTATCATGAAGGCGAGCTGGAAGGCAAATCCGATGCTGAGCTGGAAAAGCTCATGCGCGAATCGTGACCTTTGTTAAGGCTGCAAGCTGTTGAGAAGGCGAACGGCAAGGCCAAGGAAAAAGCTCCTGAAATCGGTGATCTCAGGAGCTTTTTTGCCCATTGCGGCGCAGGAAATGATCGGCGGGATTTTTCCGTTTTGCCGCATGTCCGAAAACAATTATGGATTGTCCGTGCCATCCCACTGTCCGTACTCGATACGGATCAGGGGCCGGTTGCCAATTGTTTGGACGCCGCTGCCATAAGCCATCCGGCCGCAGAAACCGACAAAGTTCAGTGTCATATCGGGATTGACAGCCATGATTTCTGTGGCCTCCCGGGCAGTCGGCTTTTCTCCGTCGCAGTAGGTGAAGCCCTCCGCCTCAGCCCGCTCCAGAAATTGTCGCCCCTGCTCCGGCGTGGTAAGGTGGACGTAGACTGTGCCCGGCAGTTGGGAAAGCGATAGAATGGTTTTCATAGAATTGTCCTCCATGTGAAAGAATTTGACCCACAGAGAGGACAAAAAAACACCCATCGTCTCCGACAGGCGTTCCTTGCGGCAAAACCCATCGTGCAAGCTTTAGCACCTTTCCTTGCGGCAGGTTGCTGTGCGGTCAACGGGCTTGTCCCTCGCGCACTCTCTATAGGCTGTCTCTATGATAGCAGAAAAGGCGGGGAATGTCAAACGTAAAATTCAGGCCGGTTTTGTTTTTTCAGGCTGGACGCTTTTTTTAAGATTGTGCTTCCAATGGAAAAACTTTTGTAGTATAATATAATATATATAAAATCATGACACTAAGGAGTAAGCTTCATGGATGAACTGAGACCTTCTGCCTCTGTGGAAGCCCGGCGAGAGAGGCAAAAGCGCGTCCTTTTCCGGCGGCTGAAGCTGGCGATTGTGCTGGCGTTGCTGGTCCTGGCTGCCGTGTTGGTGATCCATGTGGCTGTAGGAGGTAAGGAATCGGCGCATCCGGAAACCACCCAGACCGCCGCGCCGCAGACGCAAACCACCGTGCCATCGCAAACACAGACTACGGTCCCAACGCAAACGTCTTCGACCGTTACAACGGAAGCCACGGAGCCGGAAACGACGACCGCCCCCGTGGAGGACGAGAACTGGAAGCTGCTGCTGGTCAATGCCGACCACCCTCTGCCGGAGGACTTCACCGTCAAGCTGAAATCCCTCCGTAACGGCCACCAGGTGGATGAGCGGATCTATCCGGAGCTCCAGCAGATGTTCGACGACGCGCGGGCTGCCGGGATCTACCCTCTGATCAATGAGTCCTTCCGTACAGGGGAGCGCCAGCAGGAGATCATGGACAAGTATATCGCAAAATATGAGGCAAACGGCTTGGGCCACGATGACGCCGTCAAAAAAGCGCGAAGCATTGTGGCGCTGCCCGGAACCAGTGAGCATCAGCTTGGCCTTGCCCTGGATATCATCGCCGAATATGGGGGCGACTCCAACGCCACCTGGACCTGGCTGAAGGAAAATTGCTGGCGCTATGGCTTCATTCTCCGTTATCCTGCCGACAAGGAGGATGTGACGGGTATCAGCTTCGAGCCCTGGCACTTTCGCTATGTCGGCGTCTCCACCGCCCGGGAGATCACCGAGCAGGGGCTCTGCCTGGAGGAATACCTGGGGCAGACCGGCTGATTTGAACGCTGAGAAAAGCTGTCGAAGGCGGTTGATTTCGCATCACGCGATGATCACAGCCGCACGTTCCGGGCGGAGCTTCCCCCGGAGCGGCGGAAAACCATTGGATTGAAAATGAACCAAGGAGGTTATCTATATGTCTGAAGAAAACATCTATACGTTTGAAAACGAAGCCTACCGAAAGACCTATTGGCACACCTGTTCGCATATTATGGCGCAGGCCGTCAAGCGTCTGTGGCCGGAGGTCAAGCTGGCCATCGGTCCCTCCATTGATCTTGGCTGGTACTACGACTTTGACGCGCCCTTCTCCTTCACCAACGAGCACCTCGGCCAGATCGAGGCTGAGATGAAGAAGATCTGCAAGGAGCGTCTGCATCTGGACCGCTCTGAGAAGCCCAGAGCGGAAGCCATTGCCTACATGGAGGAAAAGGGCGAGCCGTACAAGGTCGAACTCATCAACGATCTGCCTGCCGACGCGGTCATCTCTTTCTATACGCAGGGGGAGTTTACCGATCTTTGCGCCGGTCCCCACCTGGATTCCACCGGCCGTGTGAAGCACAACGGCTTCAAGCTGACCAAGGCCTGCGGGGCCTACTGGCGCGGCGACTCCAACCGCAAGATGCTCCAGCGCATCTACGGTGTGGCCTTCCCCTCCAAGGAGGAGCTGGAGACCTATCTGGCCGAGCAGGCCGAGGCCCTGAAGCGGGACCACAACAAGCTCGGTCGGGAGCTGGAATACTTCACCACCGTGGACGTGATCGGGCAGGGCCTTCCCATTTTGCTGCCAAAGGGCGCAAGGGTGATTCAGAAGCTCCAAAGGTGGGTGGAGGATACCGAAAAGCAGCGCGGTTATCTGCTCACCAAGACGCCTTTCATGGCCAAGCGGGAGCTCTATAAGATCTCCGGCCACTGGGATCACTACCGTGACGGTATGTTCATCATGGGCGACCCCGACGATGAGACCAAGGAATGCTTCGCCCTGCGGCCCATGACCTGTCCCTTCCAATACCAGGTTTTCCTGAACCGGGCCCGTTCCTACCGTGACCTGCCCATGCGTCTTGGCGAGACCTCCACGCTGTTCCGCAACGAGGACTCCGGCGAGATGCACGGCCTCATCCGCGTCCGCCAGTTTACCATCTCCGAGGGCCATCTCATCCTCCGCCCCGAGCAGCTGGAGGAGGAGTTCAAGGGCTGTCTGGAGCTGGCCAAGTATCTTCTGGGTACGGTGGGCATGCTGGAGAACTGCTCCTTCCGCTTCTCTCAGTGGGATCCCCAAAACACCGCGAAGTACGAGGGCACAGCGGAGCAGTGGGAGATCGCCCAGTCCACCATGAAGACCATTCTGGACGATCTGGGCGTCAACTATACCGTTGGCATTGACGAGGCTGCCTTCTACGGACCCAAGCTGGACATTCAGTACAAGAATGTCTTCGGCAAGGAAGACACCATTGTTACCATCCAGGTCGATATGCTCCTGGCGGAGAAGTTCGGTATGGAATACACCGACGCCGACGGCCAGAAGAAACTGCCCTATATCATCCACCGCACTTCGCTGGGCTGCTATGAGCGGACCCTGGCATACCTGATCGAGCGATATGCCGGCGCCCTTCCGCTTTGGATGAGTCCCGAGCAGGTCCGGGTCCTGCCCATCACGGACCGGGCCCACGAGTACGGCCAGAAGCTGGTGGAGGAGCTCCGTGCCGCGGGCATCGACGCCGAGGGCGACTACCGCTCCGAAAAGCTGGGCTACAAGATCCGCGAGGCCCAGGTGCAGAAGGTCCCCTATATGCTGGTGATCGGTGACCGCGATATGGAAAACGGCACGGTTTCCGTTCGTACGCGCACCGGCGCGGACCTGGGAGCCATGACCCCTGCCGAGTTCCAGGCCATGTGCTGCAAGCAGATCGCCGAGAAGGATCGGAGCTTCTGATTTGCCGATTCAATCCGCAACGCCCGTCTCGCAGGAGGCGGGCGTTGCGGTGCGGAGCGGTATTTTTTAATTTTCCGTTAATTCTGGATTGCCATTCTTGATTTTGTCGGAAAAGCGGATATAATACAAACTGCCGGGCATCTTCCGGCGGAGGCTGTTTTGTCGCAGGGTGGTGGTAACTGTGTTCCGAAGTATGCTTCAGCGATTTTCCAATTCCATGCGGCGCTTTATGCTCGGGCGCTACGGCGTGGATCAACTGAATATTTTTCTGCTGATTGCTGCAGTTGCCCTCAATCTGGTGGCCCTGATCCTCTCCCGGTTCGGCGCGGTTTGCGCCGTCATCGGGATGCTGGTGAATTTGGTCTCCTACGGCGTCCTGTTCTGGTATTTGTACCGATTTCTCTCCCGGAACATCGAGAAGCGCATCCTGGAAAATCGGCGGTATCTGGCTCGTAAGTCTCAGATTACCGACCGCCAGAACCGCTATTACCGCTGCCCCAACTGCAAGCAAACCGTCCGCGTCCCCCGCGGCCGGGGAAAGATCTGCATCAAGTGTCCCAAGTGCAGCGAGAAATTTATTCGGAAATCCTGAAACGTCTTCCCATGTCAGTCCGGGAGGGCGTTTTTCGTGTTGATTTTTTTAATTCACATGATATACTA
>CALYTU010000094.1 GCA_945487445.1 uncultured Clostridia bacterium
GCCGCTCCCCCAAGGACAAGTTCATCGTCATGGACGAGAACTCCAAGGACACCGTTTGGTGGACCACCGAGGGCTACAAGAACGACAACCATCCCGCCTCCGAGGAGACTTGGAAGACCGTCAAGGAGATTGCCGTCAAGGAACTGTGCAACAAGAAGCTCTATGTGGTGGACTCCTACTGCGGCGCCAACAAGGACACCCGCATGGCCGTCCGTTTCATCATGGAGGTGGCATGGCAGGCGCACTTCATCAAGAACATGTTCATCATGCCCACTGATGAGGAGCTGGAAACCTACGAGCCCGACTTCGTGGTTTACAACGCCTCTCTAGCCAAGGTGGAGAACTACAAGGAGCTCGGACTGAACTCCGAAACCGCTGTTGTCTTCAACATCTCCAGCAGGGAGCAGGTCATCATCAACACCTGGTACGGCGGCGAGATGAAGAAGGGCATGTTCTCCATGATGAACTACTACCTGCCCCTGAAGGGCATCGCCTCCATGCACTGCTCCGCCAACACCGACATGAACGGCGAGAACACCGCCATCTTCTTCGGCCTGTCCGGCACCGGCAAGACCACCCTTTCCACCGATCCCAAGCGTCTGCTGATCGGTGACGACGAGCACGGCTGGGACGACAACGGCGTCTTCAACTTTGAGGGCGGCTGCTACGCCAAGGTCATTAACCTGGACAAGGATTCCGAGCCCGACATCTACAATGCCATTCGCCGCAACGCTCTGCTGGAGAACGTCACCGTTGACGCAAACGGCAAGATCGACTTCAAGGACAAGTCCGTCACCGAGAATACGCGCGTGAGCTATCCCATCGACCACATCGAAAAGATCGTCAAGAACGTGCGGCCTATCTCTGCCGGCCCCGCTGCCAAGAACGTGATCTTCCTTTCGGCCGACGCTTTTGGCGTCCTGCCTCCCGTGTCCATCCTGACTCCGGAGCAGACCAAGTATTACTTCCTCTCCGGCTTCACCGCAAAGCTGGCCGGCACCGAGCGCGGCATTACCGAGCCCACCCCCACCTTCTCCGCCTGCTTCGGACAGGCATTCCTGGAGCTGCATCCCACCAAGTATGCTGAGGAGCTGGTCAAGCGCATGGAAGCCAGCGGCGCCAAGGCCTATCTGGTCAACACCGGCTGGAACGGCACCGGCAAGCGGATCTCCATCAAGGACACCCGCGGCATCATCGACGGCATCCTGGACGGCTCCATCCTGAAGGCTCCCACCAAGAAGATCCCCTACTTCAATTTTGAGGTTCCCACGGAGCTGCCCGGCGTCAACCCCGCCATCCTTGACCCCAGAGACACCTATGCCGATCCCGCTGTTTGGGAAGAAAAGGCAAAGGATCTCGCCGGCCGCTTCATCAAGAACTTCGTCAAGTACGAGTCCAACGAGGCCGGCAAGGCCCTTGTTGCCGCTGGCCCGCAGCTGTAATATACCGTTAACCACACCGCCCTCTGCTCCAGAGGGCGGTGTTTATCAAATCGTCAAAACAGCCCGTGACTCCGCCTTGGGCTATGTCGAGGTGTTGCGTAGGGCGGCCTGACCCCAGGCCGTCGCGATAATCGCCGGCTTCACGAGGGCGGCCTGAGGTCAGGCACCCTATACATGGATCGAAGCGTGAGCCAGACGCAATCGGCTTTTCCGATTTTTTTTCTGAATTACAGCATCGCGCTGTCCAACACCGGATCACCAATGATATCCCGGGTCAGGGGAGCGTCCAGGACCGCGGCCCGGGCCAGGACCAGCTTCCCCGCTGCGACCGATTGGGTCAGCCAGACGGAACCGCCGATCACACAATCGTTTCCGATTCGGGTTTTTCCCCCGAGAATCGTGGCGCCGGCATAGATTACCACGCGATCACCAATGTCCGGGTGCCGCTTGATGCCCTTGACCAACGTTCCGTCCGGTCCTGCTTCAAAGCTCTTTGCACCCAGAGTGACGTGCTGGTAGAGCTTCACGCCCCGGCCGATGGTAGTCGTTTCGCCGATGACGACCCCGGTGCCGTGGTCAATAAAAAAACAGTCGCCGATGCAGGCTCCGGGATGAATGTCGATCCCCGTGCGCCGGTGGGCGTACTCCGTCATCATCCGGGGCAGCAGAGGCGCCTGCGCCTCATAGAGCACATGGGCCAGCCGGTAGGCTGCGATGGCCGGAAAGGCGGGATAGCAGAGGATGATCTCATCCTCGCTGTGCGCCGCGGGATCGCCCCGATAGGCGGCCTCCAAATCTGTTACCAGCTGCCTTCGGATTTCGGGCAGAGCGCGCAGCAGAATCTCCACCACCGCATCGGGGTCCGATGCGCCGGAAATCGTCAAACAGGAGCGCAGCAGCGCTGCGCCTTGCGTCAGCCGTTCGACAGCCGGGATCTCCTGGACCGCGTGGCGGGGAAACATAGCCTCGATCAGCAGGTCCGTCAGCCGCTCCACCAGGGCGGAAAGACCACAGAAGCTCCTTCTGCCCCGGTCCTCCGCGCAAAACGCCTCCGCCGCTGCGTCGATCAGCCGTTTCTGCGCCGCCGTCATTCGGCAAACAGGGGCGTGGAGAGATAACGCTCTCCGGTATCGGGCAGAAGGGCAACAATGGTCTTGCCACGGTTTTCCGGGCGTTTTGCCACTGTCAGCGCGGCCCAGAGGGCCGCCCCGGAGGAAATGCCAACCAGCATACCCTCTTCTCTTGCCATGCGGCGGGCGGCAGAAAATGCATCTTCATCGGTCACGGAGAGGATCTCATCAAAAACCGACTGGTTCAGCACCCGGGGAACAAAGCCCGCGCCGATTCCCTGAAGCTTATGCGGCCCCGGCGCGTTGCCGGAGAGGACAGCGGAGGAGGCGGGCTCCACCGCTACTACCCGGACGGCAGGGTTTTGGGATTTTAAATACTCTCCCACGCCGGTTATCGTGCCTCCGGTGCCAACGCCGGCTACGAAAATATCCACCGCCCCTTCGGTGTCCGCCCAGATCTCCGGCCCAGTGCTCTGCCGGTGAACGGTGGGGTTGGCGGGATTGGTAAATTGACCGGGCAGAAAGGCGCCGGGGATTATCGCCGCCAGCTCCTCCGCCCGCGCAAGAGCGCCCTTCATGCCCCCGGCGCCGTCAGTGAGCTCCAGCTCAGCGCCGTAAGCCTTCATGAGTCGGCGGCGCTCGACGGACATGGTCTCGGGCATGACGATGACGGTGCGGTAGCCGCGAGCTGCCGCTACGGCACAAAGGCCGATTCCCGTGTTGCCCGAGGTGGGCTCAACGATCACCGAGCCGGGATGCAGAAGGCCGCGCGCCTCGGCGTCATCCAGCATAGCCTTGGCTGCTCGATCCTTGACGGAGCCGCCGGGGTTGAAGCATTCCAGCTTGACAAGAAGCCTGGCTTCCAGACCATCCCTGCGCGCTAGATTTGTCAGTGCCAAAAGCGGCGTTCTGCCAATTAACTGGTCCATTGAAGTGAAAATTGCAGACATGGGTCATTCCTCCTGAGATACTCTAAAATATGCAGCACAGAGGCATTCCGTTCATTCTGGTTATTTCCAAGTATCTATTCAGTAGCCCCATCTGTCATTTCGAACGAAGTGAGAAATCCGTTCCTTTTTGCGTAGATAATACGGATTTCTCGGCGATGAATCGCCTCGAAATGACAGGATACTGAACAGATACTTCCAAATAATCATATCATATTTTGGAGAAATAAACAATCCAAAAATTTCATGATTGTAGTTCTCTTATGTGTCAAGTTATCCACGTAAAACTTTTGACGAAAGGCGATTGGGCGGAATCCCGAACCAAATTTTTTGCAGTGTAATTCTCAATGAATCATGGTATAATGCGCATATCCTGCATCATCCCTTTCCCCTTCTGCAGACTCGAGAGATTCTGTTTTTGTATCCGTGCTTCATCAAAGCATATTTCATAATCAAAACGCCGAACCATGTCCGTTTTCGATTCTATTCCGTCCCGTCATTTCTCAACGATGAATCACCGAGAAGCCTGTACTTTTCCAAGTAGAGGACGAATTTCACACTTCAATCGAAAAGACAGGGGCACTGAATGGTTACGGTTTTTAGCATAACGTACAGCAGAATGAAAAATAGGCCATCCAATCCGCAGAAAAAGACCAAATAATCATAGGAAAAACCCGTTGCATTTTCGTAAGAAATCGTATATAATACGTCTGGAAATCAAAAAGACTTCCTGCGGTGCAAAAAATGCGTCGGAATGCGCCTTTTTGCTAACTATTAGATTTGGGAGCATGTAACACCCCCCGCCCTCCGGAAAAATCCGAAACCCCGAAACCCCTTGTAAAACCGAAGGTTTCCGGTCCTCCGCATCCCGCAAAATCCCTCGAACATGGGCCTTTGACCACATGTTTGACCACAACTGCGAAAAAATCGAATATCCGGGTTTAGCGAAGTTTGGTATCGCGCTTGGTTTGGGACCAAGAGACCGTGGGTTCAAGTCCCGCAACCCGGACCAAAAATCGGGAGACGCCTTGGGGAGGCACTTCGTAAGGAAGTTGCCTCCCTTCGGGCTTTTGTAATCAGCCAGAATGATTGAATTGCAGGAATCAATCTTATTTGGAGGATTACATCATGGAAAAGTACATTTACGACGAGAAGAACGGGCTTTGGTACGAGTTGCAAGGCGATTATTACATTCCCTGCTTGAAGCTCCCCGATGAAGAACAACGTCCCATCGGCGTATGGGGCCAGCGGCATCTCCGTTATCTCCAGCAGCACCGCAAGGCGCTGTACACGGAGCTGCAGATCACCGGCAAGCTGAACGGTTATCTGGTCGATCTGAACGATCAGGCGGAGAGAATGTTTCTTGAGCTGGTAAAGCAACTGGCTGCCCGTGAGGGCGTTACCGAACAGCTCAAAGCACAGAATCAAATGCTATGGGTGCAGCGTATGAACAACATCCGGGACAGGGCAATTGAGATCGTAAACGAAGATTTGATTTACGCATAATGTATCGGGCGGCGGGATCTGACGGCAGAAGACGTCAAGTTCTCTCTGGATCGTGCTCGCAACTCCGCAGCTGTCTCCTATATCGTCAACTTTATTGAAGATGTTACTGTCGACGATGAATACACTGTTACAGTGAAGACGAATGCTCCTTACTCACCGACCCTCCGCAACCTTGCAATTCCCTTTGCGGCGATCGTTCCCAAAGCTGTTGTTGAAGCAGATGAGGACGCCTTCATTCTGAACCCCGTTGGCTCCGGTCCGTATTGCTTTGTCGAATGGAAACAGGGCGATCATGTCACACTCAAGGCATTTGATGACTATTACGCCGGTAAGGCCGCAACGGAAAACCTGATTATGAAGGTCATCCCTGAAACGTCTCAGCGTTCTATCGCTCTGGAAACCGGCGAAATCGATCTGGCCTATGATCTGGCGGTCAATGACATCCCCAAAATCAATGACAATGATAAGCTGATGGTTTATGAAATTCCGTCTCTCACCTGCTGGTATGTTTCCATGAATATGAACAAAGAACCGTTCAATAACCCGCTCGTTCGTGAGGCTCTGGCCATGGCAATCGACCGCCAGACCATCATCGACACTATCAACGCAGGCAGTGGCCAGCCCGCCGACGCGATCATCGCTCCGGCAGTTTTCGGCTACTACTCTACCGGTGTTCCGATGATGTATGAAAGTGGA
>CALYTU010000095.1 GCA_945487445.1 uncultured Clostridia bacterium
ATTTCTCGGCGATGAATCGCCTCGAAATGACAGGATACTGAACAGATACCTTTTTTCATTTAACGACTCAGAAAGATTCACCATATTCGCCTTGCAATTCTTCCAGAATTGCTTCGACGGTCTGCTCCGGCGTTCCGGTGACGGGAACGCCGCGGTCCGCGGCGGCCGTGTAGATTGCGTAACGCTCCGCATACAGCCGCGCAATTCTCTCCGCCCTGTCCCCCAAGGGGCGGGCGTCGGAAGGCTCGAGTGCTTCCAATGGCCGATCCAGAAAGAACAGCGTCCCGTTTTGCTTCAGGCGAACCACGTTATCTTCCCGCAGGACAGTTCCGCCGCCGGTGGCAACGACCATTCCACCGTTGCGCGCCAGGTCCCGGACGACTGCTTCCTCCAGATCCCGAAAACCGACTTCCCCATCCTCAGCAAAGATGGCGGTTATGGGCTTCCCGGTCATCTTGACGATTATCTCGTCGGTATCCACAAATCTTCTTCCCGTTTTTTGCGAAAGTAGACGGCCGACAGTGGATTTACCGGCGCCAGGCATCCCAATCAGCACGAGATTCTCCTGTTTTCGGCGAAGCAAGTCGTAGAGAGATTCCACCAAATTCTCCTCCACGGGCATTCCGGTAAAGTGCGCGCAGGCCAGGGCAGCCTGCTTCACCAGCATGTAGAGGCCGCCTCTCGCAGGAAGCCCCCTGCTTTGTGCCGCCAGCACCAGCCGGGTGCGCAGGGGGTTGTACACGCAGTCAAAGACCCCTTCCAACTTCGGAAAGTCACTCGGGTCAAGGGGCATGCTGTCGATTTGGGGATACATGCCCGCGGGCGAACAGTTCAGAATCAACGCTGCATTCCGGTGTAGGCGCAGAACGTCGCCGGGAAAAACCGCCTCGTATTTTCCAGTTCGGCTGACGCGCACAGTCTCCGCCGCGCCGAGGTCCCGGCAAACTGCCAGCGCTGTCCTCGAGGTCCCACCGGTGCCAAGAATCAGCACCTTTTTTTCGCAGAGTGGCCTTTCGTCCCTCCGGCCTGACTGGATGGGAACGAATTGACGGAGCGCGGCTGCCATTCCGCCGAAATCCGTATTATAACCCCAGAGCATGCCGCCCCGGTTGACCACGGTATTCACCGCTCCGATTTCGGCGGCCCGAGGATCGAGCCGATCCAAAAAAGGAATCACGGCCTGCTTATAGGGAATGGTGACATTGAGCCCCGAAAAGTCGCGAGCTTCCAGGAAGGACCTCAGCTTGTCAGGAGACAGCTCCTTCAGTTCGTAATCATAACGACCGAAGAACCGGTGAATTGCAGGAGAAAAGCTGTGGCCAAGGTGTTCCCCGATCAGATAATATCCACTCATATTGTATTACAGAGCAAATCCAAAATGACAAAGGCCGTCAGAGCATCCTGGGCCGCCCTGGCCCGTGGCACAATGCAGGGATCATGCCGTCCAGCAATCCGAATCTCGGCGTCCGTTCCAGCGGCAAGATTCACAGTCTTCTGGGGCAACGCAATGGATGCGGTGGGCTTGATGGCGGTACGTAGAATCAGTGGCATGCCGTTTGTGATCCCACCGTTAATTCCGCCGTTGTGGTTGGTTTCCGTGACAACCTGTCCATTCTGCCAACGGAAGGGATCGTTTGCAGCCGAACCACGCAGCTCCGCCAGAGCAAAGCCGTCTCCGAACTCCACGCCCTTCACGGCCGGGATGGAGAACAGGGCATGGGAAAGCAGACCCTCTACCGTGTCGAACCAGGGATCTCCGAGCCCCGCGGGCAGGCCGATAATAACGGTCTCCAACACGCCGCCCACGCTGTCGCCCGCCTGCGCCGCCTGTAGAATCGCGGACTGCATGGCCTGACCACGTGCCGCGTCCAGAACGGGGAACGCCGCGTTGTCCAGATATGCCAGATCCACTGTCAGATCCCCGAAGGACCGGTCGGCAATTCCGGCACAACGCGTCATGTGCGTACCCACGCGGATGCCGCGCTCCGCCAGCGCGGCCAGAAAGATGGCCCCCGCTGCTGAGAGCGGGGCTGTCAGCCGTCCGGAGAAATGGCCTCCGCCCCGCAGATCGGCGCAGCCCCGGTATTTGACCCAGCCGGTGTAGTCCGCGTGGCTGGGTCGGGGCGTGTCGGAAAGGTTAACATAATCCTCAATTTTCACATCCCGGTTCGGAATGAGGATGCACAGGGGCGTCCCGGTTGTCCTGCCCTGCCGGACGCCGCTGACGATGCGAAAGGGGTCGGGCTCTACCCGGGCGGTGGCGATGTTGCCCCGGGGACGACGGAGGTCCAGCTGATGCGCAATGGCCCCTTCGTCCACGGGAAGACCGGGCCGAAGCCCGTCCACCACGCAGCCGATCTCCGGGCCGTGGCTTTCACCGAACAGGGTGAGGGTGATGTTGCGTCCAAAAATGTTGTTCATAGGACCTCCCTTGCAGGCCTGACGACTGGCAGGCTGCGCGCAGCGATATTTGAAACCAAGATGCAGCAGAGCCCTTATGTCTTCTTTATCAGTGTCAGAAGCATCTGCCTCAACTCCTCTAAAGAGGCTTTCCGGAAAGTGAACCGCCCAATCTCCGGAACGGTAACGATCTCCACACCGCCGTCGATGGCCTTTTTGTCGTGACAAATCGCAGCCATGGCCGCGTCCGGGTCGAAAACAAAGCTTCCGAAAGTGGGAAGCCCCATACGCTCCAGCACGGGGACCAGCCGATTCCGGACAGCCGGGGCGCACATGGGAAGCATGCCCAGGGCAATGCACTCCCCGTGGAGCAGAGCGCCGCCAGAAGCGGCCTCGATGCCGTGACCAAGGGTGTGACCAAAGTTCAGGACCCGGCGAAGGCCCTGCTCCTGTTCGTCTGCCGCCACAACGGCACGCTTGATTTGCAGGCATGCAGCAATTATGTCCTCCACAGGACCATATCCCTTCGGTTCCTCAAAACGGGCGAATAGCGCCGCGTCGTGGGTCAGGACCATTTTCGCGGCCTCCGCAAGGCCGTTGGCAACGTGGCGCGGAGAAAGGGTAGCCAGCACTTCCGTGTCAATAATCACAGCCCTGGGCTGGCGGAAGATGCCCACGGCATTTTTCACGCCGCCAAGGTTGACGGCAGTCTTGCCGCCCACAGAAGCGTCTACCATAGCCAGCAGGGTCGTGGGGAAGCTGAAAAAGTCAATGCCCCGCATGTAGAGAGACGCAGCCAGCCCCGCCAGATCGCAAACCATACCCCCGCCCACGGCGGCCACACAGTCGTTACGGGTCAATCCAGCCCGGAGCATGGACTCCAAAAGTGCGGTCAAAACAGCGGGGGATTTGCCGGCCTCTCCCTGTCGGACGGTGTGGATCACGGCCCGCCCGCACTGGGCAGCCACTGTTTCGGCATAGGTTCGCGGCACTCCCTCGTCGGTCACAAGGAAGACTACACGTTCGAGGTCTGCCAGACGTCCGGCCTGGGCCAGAATGCCGCGTCGCAGGCAGACGGGATAGTTGCCGCTCGCGGTACGGACCCAAAGCAGCGTCGGCCCCTCCGGCCGTAATATCTCCTCCTGATAATCTCGGGACCGGGACATGAGGTCCTTCAAAAAGGCGCAATAGTGTGGGCGCAGGGCAGTGTCCTGGATACGGGCTGAGTTTCGTATGAGAAGCTCGCGCTCCCTCGCCTTGTCCCGGATGGGACGGCCGTGGGCCTGCTTCCAGACGGCGATCTCCGCCGCAGCAGCCATCCTCGCCTCGAAGAGCCGTGCCAACTCGGTATCGATCCGGTCAATGTCCTGGCGGGCCTGCAGAAGCCTGTCCATCTTCTTCCTCCTTCGAGCGTTCTTTTTGTGAGAATTATAGCAAATCCGCTCCGCGATTGCAAGGCCTTGTTGGGGGAATGAGGCAATCCTCCTTTCAAAACGTATTCTCTCTTGCCTCCCGGCTGCAGTTATGTTATAATAGATGCAGAAAACGGCAGCCTGTGGAAGCGGCTGCCTGAGAGATGGATAGGAAGCTATGAAAGAGAATTTGATCCTTCAATTTGCAATTTTTTCCTTGATCGCCGTTGGCTTTCTGGTGCGGAAGCTGAACATTGTCACCGCGCAGGGGCAGAAGAGCCTGACAAACCTGGTGGTGGACGTGATTCTCCCCTGCAACATCTTTCAGGCCTTTCTGACCGCCGACATGGACCAGATCCGCGACGACGGCCTGTGGGTCTTCGGCATTTCGCTGGTTTTCCACATATTCTGCATTTTCTACGGAAAACTGCTCTTTCGGAAACCGCCTGAGGATGAACGGAAATGCCTTCGTTTTGCCGCGCTCTGCTCCAATGCTGGTTTCCTTGGAAACCCCGTGGCCGAAGGGCTCTACGGGCTTGAGGGGCTCGCCCTGGCCAATATCTATCTGATCCCCATGCGAACCCTGATGTGGTCCTCCGGCGTCGCACTGTTCAGCGGCTCCCACGACTGGAAGGGAACCGCAAAAAAAGTCGCCACTCATCCCTGCATTGTGGCGGTTTTCATCGGATTGATCGGGATGCTCCTGAAGCTGGAGATCCCCGAACTGATTATGAAGCCCATCGGGTATCTGAGCAGCTGCAACACGGCCACAAGTATGCTCGTAATCGGCATGATCCTGGCCAGGTTGGAGCCAAAACAGTTCCTGGACAAATCGGTGCTGTTGTTCTCGGTTCACCGGATGATTATCCTGCCGACTCTGGTTCTCGTCGCCTGCGCCTTGCTCCCGGTCAGCATCACAGCCAGAAATATTTGCGTCATTCTCGCTGCCATGCCCGTAGCCGCGAACACCAGCATCATTGCGGACCAGTACAACCAAAATTCACTCTATGCCACCAAGCTTGTGGTGGTCTCCACCCTGCTCAGCATCCCCACAACCATTCTCTGGAGCACGTTCCTGATGGGATGAGTTTGAAACGAATTTTAACGCGGCATTGGAACATTAAAACGCTTTTTCAAGCAGTTTTATACCACCAATGCCGCGTTGATGCATGGTTGATGCATGCTAGAGACAAGATTCCATTTCGAATGAGAATTCGTATATAAATCCATGCTGATCTCAGCCCCGCGGGATTATAAATCGGAATACTCCCTGTGCTCCGAATACCATACGGGAATCCGGCGGTGAAAGCCGTCCCAATCCGCAAAGGCCAGGCGACAGCGCTCCACCATGCCGTCGATGTCTGTCTGTCCGAATTTCTCTGCCCACTTAATGGAGTAAAGGGAAGCGTGGGCAACGTAGACAGCCAGGGTGTCCCAGAAATCTATGGGAACGCTGTCCTCGAAATAGGCGTCGATCTGACCGACTGCATAGGGAATGCTGAGCTCCCGTCCAAAGCTCTGGAGCTTGTAAAACTCCTCCCAGGGGTCTCCAACCTCCCAACGGTTAAAGTCAATCACGCCGAGCGATCCGTCCGGCTGCAGGATCAGGTTGCCCGGATGGAAATCTCCGTGCTGATAAACGGGCTTCTCCCGCCAGATCTTGTCGATATTCTCCCGGACGAAGCGAATCGCCGCCTCGTCTCCCGGAAATCGAACATCAGACGCTTCATAGGCAGCGAGT
>CALYTU010000096.1 GCA_945487445.1 uncultured Clostridia bacterium
AACGGATTTCTCACTTCGTTCGAAATGACAGATGGGGCTACTGAATAGATACCTGACAGGAAGCTGCTGAACCGTTGTGTCCCTGCATCCATAAAACATAAATACGGAATTCCGTACATCAAAAGAGGTAATACTATGATCAACAACGCCATTGCTTCCCTGGTTGAATACGCCGTCCAAAACGGCCTGATTTCCGAAGATGACCGCATCTATTCCGTCAACGCGCTGCTCGAGCGCATGAAACTGGACAGCTTTACCGCCCCGGAGGCCATGGAGATCCGCCCCGTGAACGAGCTGCTGGACATTCTGACCGACGATGCAGCGGCCCGGGGACTGTGCGAGGACGATTCCACCGGCCGGGATCTTTTCGACACTGCCCTGATGAGCTGCCTCACCCCCAGGCCCTCCGAGGTACGGCGTCAATTCGGCGCCCTGCTGGCGCAGGACCCCAAGAAGGCCACCGACTGGTACTACGCCATGAGCGGCGCCACCAACTATATCCGCTGGAACCGAATTCGGAAGAACATGGTCTGGAAGGCCCCCACGGAATACGGGGATCTGGACATCACCATCAACCTGACCAAGCCCGAGAAGGCCACCACCTCTCTCGCCGCCATGAAGGCAGCCAAGGAGGCTCCCAAGTCCGACTATCCCAAGTGCCTGCTGTGCAAGGAGAACGAGGGCTATGCAGGACGGATCAATCATCCCGCCCGCCAGAATCATCGGCCTGTTCCCATCGTGCTGGACGGAGAAGACTGGTTCTTGCAGTATTCCCCCTATGTCTACTACAATGAGCACTGTATCGCCTTCTCTGGCAGCCATACGCCCATGGTCATTGACGACCGCGCCATCCGCCAGCTTTTGGACTTTGTAACCATCTTCCCCCACTACTTCATGGGCTCCAACGCGGACCTGCCCATCGTGGGCGGTTCAATTTTCACCCACGCTCATTTCCAGGGCGGCTGCCACACCTTTGCCATGGCCAAAGCCCCCATTGAGACCCCGCTGGTCTTCCGGGGCTTCGAGGACGTGACTGCGGGCATCGTCCGCTGGCCTATGAGCGTCATCCGCCTGCGGGCCGCCGACAAGGCCCAGGTAGCGAGACTGGCGGCAAAGATTCTTCGGATCTGGCGGGGGTACACTGACGAGAGCGCCTGCATCTTCGCGCAGACGGACGGTATCCCCCACAACACCGTCACGCCCATCGCCCGCCGCAACGGCGCGGATTACGAGATGGATCTGGCCCTGCGCAACAACCTCACCACCGAGGACCTGCCTCTGGGCGTCTACCACCCTCATCCCGAGCTGCACCACATCAAGAAGGAGAACATCGGTCTGATCGAGGTCATGGGTCTGGCTGTTTTGCCCCCGCGCCTGAAGCGCGAGCTGGCCCGGGTGGCGGAGCTGCTGATCTCCGGCGGCGATCTCTATGCCGACGAGCTGACGGAAAAGCACGCGGATTGGGCCACTGAGCTCAAGACCCGGTATTCCTTCACCGCCGAAAACGTGGACGGCATTCTTCGCAGCGAGGTGGGCGCAGCCTTCTCCAAGGTTCTGGAGCACGCCGGCGTCTACAAGCGCACCCCAGCCGGCAAGGAAGCGTTTTTGCGGTTCGTGGAGGCCGTGAACCGCTGACTGCAGCGAGGCCTCCCCACCGACCGCGGGCGGAAGTTGTCAAAGCCCGTCGCTCTGCGCAAAAAACCGGAATGAGAAAGGGTAAAAAGGAAAAAAGTATCCATTCAGCAGCCTGTCATTTCGAGGCGATTCATCGCCGAGAAATCCGTATTCTCTACGTAAAAGAGAACGGATTTCTCACTTCGTTCGAAATGACAGATGAGGCTACTGAACAGATACCCGGTGCCTGTGTGCCCGGTGACTGGTGACGTACCTGTTCAGCAGCTTGTCATTTCGAGGGAGCTTGCGACCGAGAAATCCGTTTTTCCCGCAAAAGAAGACGGATTTCTCACTTCGTTCGAAATGACAGGAGGGATTACTGAACAGATACCCGGTGCCTGTGTGCCCGGTGACTGGTGACGTACCTGTTCAGCAGCTTGTCATTTCGAGGGAGCTTGCGACCGAGAAATCCGTTTTTCCCGCAAAAGAAGACGGATTTCTCACTTCGTTCGAAATGACAGATGAGGCTACTGAACAGATACCCGGTGCCTGTGTGCCCGGTTCCAACAGCGCGTCAAGGGTTTGTTTTCAGCCGGGTCCTCAGATTGCAACAAACATGAACTGGAAAGTATGGACAATCATATGGGAAAATTTGAAAAGAATCGCAAAACAGAATTCGATGACATTCAATCCGTATTTGCAAAGCGCGACCAGGGCCGCGCGGCGCGGCAGACCAGGACGGAGACGGAGCCCCGGCCCGGCGACTTTCAGGAAGCGCCTGTGAGCATTCGGGCAGACGCGGATTACAGCGTGGAATCCATGCGCCAGGTCCACGAGGGCAGAGCGGTCTATGACGACACGCCCCAATATCGGCAGAGCAGCGCTGTCCGAAACCAGCATCCAGCCTATGTGCAGGAGCCGTATTACGAACAGCCCCAGCCCTACGCCCCGCCCCGGCGGCGGAAAAAGAAGCGGAGCACTCTGCGCGTATTTTTGCGGATCGTGGGCGTGCTGCTGGCGCTGGTGATCGCAGCCGGAATTGCATCTGTAATCTTTGCCAAAATGCCAGAGTCCGAGCAGTCCATCGGCGCGCGGCGAGACGGCTGCTGCACGGTCCTCCTTTGCGGCACCGACGAGGCCGGCACCCGCACCGACACCATGCTCCTGCTCTATCTGGACCGGAACGGCAAAAAGATTCGGCTTTTGAGTCTGCCCCGGGACACCATGGTAAACCGCGACAACCCCGTTCCCAAGCTCAACGGCGCCTACGGGGCCAACGGCAAGGGAGAAAAGGGCATGAACATGCTGATGGACTATGTGAAGGACCTGGTCGGCTTTCGGCCAGACGGCTATATGCTCATCGACCTGAACTGCTTCGAGGATCTGGTGGATGCGATGGGCGGCGTCACCTTTGACGTGCCCATGGATATGTATTACAACGACCCGTCCCAGGATCTCTTTATTGACCTGAAGGAAGGGACCCAGGAGCTCAACGGCCAGCAGGCCATGTGGCTCGTCCGCTTCCGCAGCGGCTATAAAATGGCGGACCTGGAACGGGTCCGGGTCCAGCGGGACTTTTTGGGCGCTGCCGTCAGCCAGTGGAAATCCCTCTCCCGCCTGCCCCGCGCACCTTACGCGGCCATCCTGCTGATGAAAAACACCGAAACCGATTTGAGCTACCGCAACCTGTGCTGGATTGCCCTGACGCTGGCCCGCTCCGGCGGAAACGATCCTGAGAGCGATACCCTGCCCGGCGAGCCCGCCTGGATCAAGGGCGGGGCCTACTATGTCCAGAACCGTCAGAAGACGGCGGACCTTGTCAATAAAAAATACAATCCTTTCGAGAAGGAGATTCAAGCCAATGACCTGCACCCCTACGGTTATTGAAAACGGCGCCCCGGCCGACGCCTCCGAACGGGCGCCCCGGGAGCGGCGCTGTTATGCGCTGCTCGATCGGTTGGGGATTCCCTACCGGCGGGCGGACCACGAAACCGCCGCCACCATGGAGCATTGCCGGGAAATCGAGAAGAGCCTGGGCTGCCCCATCTGCAAGAATCTGCTGCTGACCAACCGCCAGCAGACGGACTTCTATCTGTTGTTGATGGAGGGGGAAAAGGTGTTTAAAACCAAGTACCTTTCCAAAGCCCTGGGCTGCGCCAGACTGAGCTTCGCCACGGATGAACAGATGGAGCAGCTTCTGGACATCAAGCCCGGCTCTCTCTCCGTTCTGGGTCTGATGAACGACCCGGAAAACAGGGTCCGTCTCATCATCGACAAGCCCGTTCTGGATCAGCCGGAGATCGGCTTCCACCCCTGTTTGAACACATCCACACTCGCCGTTTCGATGGGCGACTTCACCGGTGTCCTCCTCCCCGCCCTGCGCCACGAGGCTACGGTGGTGGAGCTGCCGGTGGAGTCCGTTGAGATTTGAACGAAAAAACAGATTGATCAACAGTCCCGGTCAGAGGCGACCGCCTCCCATTTCGTCATCCTGAGCGAAGCCGAAGGACCCGTACTCCTGTCATTGCGGGCGGCTGGGAGGAAACGGATTCTTCACTTCGTTCAGAATGACAGCGAGGGAACGGATTCTTCGCTGCGCGCAGAATGACAAGATTGGAGGGTTCCCTGTGACCGTCGGCCGCTTCGCTCCCTCGCCCTCGGGGCGGATGCATCTGGGCAATCTCTTCGCGGCCCTGCTGGCCTGGTGCGCTGTTCGGCGCGAAGATGGCGAGATGGTGCTGCGAATGGAGGATCTGGACCCCCAGAGGACCAGCCCCCACTTTGCGGACCTGATCCGTCGGGATCTGGAACGCTTCGGTCTGGACTGGGACCGGGAGGTTCCCCGGCAGAGCAGCCGGACCCCCGCCTACGACGCGGCCTTTGAGCGGCTGGAGGGTATGGGGCTGATCTATCCCTGCTATTGCTCCCGCGCCCAGGTCCACGCGGCCTCTGCGCCCCACCTGGGCCAGAGCGAGTTCGTCTACCCCGGCACATGCCGGAGCCTGACCTCCTCCCAGCGGGCTGCCCAGTCCCGGAAGCCCTGCTGGAGAATTCGTGTCCCGGGCGAGGAATGGACTGTTCGCGACCGCCTGCAGGGGACGTACACCGAGCTGCTCAGCCGAGATTGCGGAGACTTTGTTCTGCGCCGGGCTGACGGGGTTTACGCTTACCAACTGGCCGTCGTTGTGGATGACGCCGACAACGGCGTGACCCAGGTTGTCCGCGGCCGGGATCTTCTGGCCTCGACGCCGCGGCAGATGTACCTCTTCGCCTTGCTGGGCAAGTCCGCGCCGGAATACTGCCACGTTCCCCTGCTCCTGGCCCCCGACGGCCGCCGTCTGAGCAAGCGGGACGGCGATCTGGACCTGGGAGCCCTGCTCACGCGGTTTTCCCCCGAGACGATCATCGGCGTGCTGGCATTTTCCGCCGGACTTTTGGACCGCAGCAAACCAATCTCCGCTTCGGAGCTGGCCTCGGTGTTCGACTGGCGCAAGGTCCGGCGGGAGGACATCATCCTGACACTCTGAATCCGTGGCAAAGCTGCCAAACTGACAGGGAATGGTTCCGTTTTCTCTGCTGCCGACGTGCAGGAGCAATGGGCAGAGAAACCGGGTCCTTCGACTTCGCTCAGGACGACAAATCGGAAGGCCGTGCTTTTTGCCTTGATGTCGGCGGGTAACGCCGGCGGAGCATACGGGTCCTTCGGCTTCGCTTCGCTCCGCTCAGGACGACAAGAACGAATGCGTTTCCATGCTGTCATTCTGAACGAAGTGAAGAATCCGTTCCCTCCCAGCCGCCCGCAGGCG
>CALYTU010000097.1 GCA_945487445.1 uncultured Clostridia bacterium
ACTACTCATGGTGACTCCCCTTGTTTGTGGTAATTCCTGTATTTGTGGTTTGGCTATTCACATTATGACAGGTAAATCCACGTTTTGCAAGTCGGGAGTCACTTCATATTATCTACGGGAAATGGGAAACGCTTCTGCCCCGGGCTGATGCCTCCGGCAAATGCAAAGCTGACGAAAAACGATCACCAGAAAGGTTGTATCCGAGGATAGTATTACACCCGGCGGCCGGGTTCGGCCGCCGGGTGCAGAGAATTTCAAACTGCCTTGCCGGAATCACATCTGGCTCTTGTAGAGTTCTGCGATCTCCTCGACGCTGGTATCTCTGGGGTTGCCCGGGCGGCAGGCGTCTGCGTAGGCGGACTCGGAGAGGAACTGGATGTCCTTTTCCTTCAGAATGCCGTGGAGGTTGGCTGGGATGCCCACGTCGGCGGAGAGCTTCTTGACCGCGGCGATGGTGGCGTCGGCGGCCTCCTCGTCGGTCATTCGGTCAATGCCGGCAACATCCATGGCCTTGCCGATGGCGCGGTAGCGCTTGCCGGCCACGGGCTTGTTGTACGCAAGGCCGACGGGCAGCAGAATTGCGCAGGCGACGCCGTGGGGTGTGTCATAGAGGGCGGACAGACCGTGGGCCATGGAGTGAACAATGCCGAGCCCAACATTGGAGAAGCCCATGCCGGCGATATACTGGCCCAGGGCCATGCCCTCGCGGCCGTCGGGGTCGTTCTCGACCGCGGCCCGGAGGCTCTTGGCAATCAGACGAATGGCTTCCAGGTGGAACATGTCGGAAATTGGGCCGGCTCCCCTGGTGATATAGCCCTCGATGGCGTGAGTTAAGGCGTCCATGCCGGTGGCGGCGGTGAGGCTCTTGGGCATGGTGGCCATCATGTCGGGATCGACCACGGCGATCTCGGGAATGTCGTTAGTGTCCACGCAGACGAACTTGCGCTTCTTTTCCACGTCGGTAATGACGTAGTTGATGGTGACCTCGGCGGCTGTGCCGGCTGTGGTGGGGACAGCAATGGTAAAGACCGCGTGCTTCTTGGTGGGGGCGACACCCTCCAGAGAGCGGACATCGGCGAACTCTGGGTTCTCGATGATAATGCCGATGGCCTTGGCGGTGTCCATGGAGGAGCCGCCGCCGATGGCGATGATGCAATCAGCCTTGGCTTCCTGGAAGGCCTTGACGCCGTTCTGGACGTTCTCAATGGTGGGGTTGGGTTTGATGTCGGAGTAGACGCTGTAGGCAAAGCCGACGGCGTCCAGCAGGTCCGTAACCTTCTTGGTGACGCCGAACTTGATGAGGTCGGCGTCGGAGGTCACAAAAGCCTTCTTGTACCCGCGCTTCTGGAGCTCGGGAACGATGTTTTCGATGGCTCCGTGGCCGTGGTAGGAGATGGTGTTCAGGACAATGCGATCTGCCATGTGAGATTCCTCCTTGTTTCATATTGGTAATTTCAGTATACCACAGATTTACGGAAATGTCTGTAAATTTACTGTAAATAACTGCGCCGGCAGATCAGGCGAAGCTCCGAATCATCCACCGCGCATGGACCACGGCCTCCGGCGAGCCGATTATCATAATCGTCATTTCTGACATAATAAATAGATATAGTTTCCGGCACGCCGCATATGGTATCAAAAAAACATCTTGGAGGAGAAACCATGAAAAAATCTGTGAATTTTTGGCAAACGATCGGTTTTGTCTTTACGATGTTTACGGGAACACTTTTGCATTTCATGTATGAGTGGCTGGGAACCCCTGTGTGGATCACGCCTTTCGCCAGTGTGAACGAATCAACGTGGGAGCATATGAAACTACTGTTTTGACCAATGTTCATTTTTGCGGTTATTCAAAGTTGTTTCGTATCTGTTCAGTATCCTGTCATTTCGAGGCGATTCATCGCCGAGAAATGACAGGATACTGAACAGATACGCTGACGAAAACTAATCACCGGGATCGGGTTTTTGTGATTCGGCCGGAACCTTCCGGCCGTGTCCGGCGTCTAATAAGAATAGGGAATCACTTTCCCATAACAGAGAATAGGGGGAATACCCAATGAGCAAATCTGCTAAAATTGCCGTTTTTCTGCTGTCGTTTCTGATGATTCTCTGCCTGGGCGCGGAACTGGCAGTGGGCTGGTTCGCCTATCAACGGCTCAACGAGACCGGCGGCACACTGGACGGTCTGCGGACGGACAACAGCTCCCTGCGCGAGGAGCTGGGTGACCTGCGGGAAGAGTTGGCAGGCCTTCAAAAGATCCTGAACGGGAAAACCAATGATCCCGCGCAGGAGGACGACGTCACCATCGCGGGAGAGTATGTGATCCGCTCCACCCTCCCCATCTCTGACGCCTACCGTTCCGGCGACCGCTCCGCCCTGGACGACAAGCAAAAGGAAACGCTGGATATGGCTGCGGCCATTCTTGAGCAGATCATCTCCCCGGAGATGGACGATTATGAGAAGGAGCAGGCCGTCTACGTCTGGATGACCGAGAATCTGGCTCAGGACGAAGGCTTGCTGCCCGTCATCCCCCGGACCCAGGCTGACTGCGACAATCCCTACGGTGTTTTGAAATTCCACAATGCGGTTTGCGTGGGCTATGCCACCACCTTCCGGATGTTCATGCAGATGCTGGACATTCCCTGTATGGTGGTACACAACTCTGAATGCTATCATTCCTGGGACCTGGTCCAGCTAAACGGCGGCTGGTATCACACCGACATCTATTCGGACGCCGGTGATTCCAATTTCACGCATTTTAATCTGACCGATCTGATGCAGGGCTCCAACCAGAGCTGGAACACCGAATTCTTCCCGGCCGCGTCCAGTTATGAATACTGCTATGCCGCGCGTGCTTCCGTCGAGGAGAAGGATATGTTCCGCGTCCCCGCCCTTGTCCGCAAGGCCCTCGACGACCGGGAGGAGCTGCTTTCCCTGCGGTTCGGCAGCTCTATGGACGAGACCCGCGCACGTGTCGTCCAACGGATGCTGAACGATATTCAGAATCGCCTGGATTACAGCGAATACAGCGGCGACCTGTACATGGACTGGAACTGGATGCCCCTGGACGAGGGCTGGCTGCTGACTGTGAATCTGAACTGGTATGACGATTCCGATGACGAGGACGAGGATATTTCCGAGGAGTACATGGAAAAAGCGGATGAAGCGGTCAACGACGCCTTCGGTGATATTGAGGAAGACTACGATTACGACGAATATGAGGATAACGCCTACTGAGGAGGAGAACATGAAACGGATTATTTGCGTGCTTGTGATTGCGGCCCTGCTGCTGGCGGGCTGCGCCGCCCCGGCTCAGCCGGAGGAGGCAAAACCCATGGTCAGCATGTACGATTTGCGTGTGGCCATGACAGACAAGGCGCCCTCTCTTCCTGAGATGAACGCCGTAAGCAACAGCGACGAAAACGCAGCGGAGCTCTTCGGCTATCTTTCCGACCTGGATTATGAGAAGGTGGAGGGCTATTTCCTGTCCTACGCCGCCGCGGGCGAGGCCTACGAAATCGCCGTAGTCTGCCTGAAGGACGCGGCGGACGTCCCATCGCTCGAGGATAGTCTGAAAGCCCATGTGGACGGGCGGGTGAATCTCTACAAAAACTATGCGCCAGAGCGGGTTCAGCAGGCCCAGGCGGCGCGGATCGTGTCCGAAGGCCGCTACACCGCGCTGATCATGTGCGACGGGCAGGATGCAGTGCAGGCAGCCTTTGAGGCCGGGGTCCGATGAGACGCGAGCGGCTGCTGCCCCTGCTCTTCGTCCTGCTGCTGGCTGCGCCCCTGCCGTTCCTGCTTTTTTCTCCGGACCGGAGCTTTTCCGAAAATGAGAACCGCTGCCTGACCCAGGCGCCCGCGCTTCGGGCGAAAGATTTTCTGGGGGGAAGCCTGCAAGAGGAGCTGGAACTGTGGCTTGCCGATCAGTTTCCGGGCCGGGATGGCTGGATGGCCGGTGTGACCGTGCTGGACAAGGCCCTGGGCCAGCGGGAGATCGGCGGCGCCTGGTTGGGAGAGGACGGCTACTATCTGGAGGTCCACAGGCCCGAGGACTTTGACTGGACGAAATATCGCCGGAACCTGGGCTATCTGGCCCAGTTGGAGCAGGAAGCCGACGTCCCCGCCACAGCCCTGCTGATTCCCTGCGGAGCGGCGGTCCTGCCGGAAAAGCTGCCCGTCGGCGCGGAGGTCTACGATGCGTCCGAAGCGCTCCGGGCCGCCCATGCGGTCCTGCCCGGGGCGGTGATTCCGGATCTGACGGCTGTACTGCGGGCGGAGCCCAGGGAGCAGGTCTTCTACCGCACGGACCATCACTGGACCGCCGCCGGCGCGCTGCGGGCTTACCGCGCCCTGCCCATGCCCTTTGGCACGGGCGCTGGGACGATTGTCCCCTTCTGCGAGGACTTCTACGGCACCACCTGGTCCAGAACTCTGGACCCGGCCGCAAGCCCCGACACCGTTTCCCTGTTCCCTGTGAGCAAATCCGTGACTGCGGAAGCCGACGGGAACCCCATTGCGGTCTATGACGAAGCGGCGGCGGACCGGAAGGACAAATACACGGTGTACCTGGGCGGCAATCACGGACTGGTGCGGCTTCGCGGCGGCTGCCGGAACGGGAAGACACTGCTGGTTTTGAAGGACTCCTTCGCGAACTGCCTTGCGCCTCTGCTGACGGCAGACTATGAAACGGTGCTGCTGGTCGATCTACGTTACTACGCCGGGAATGTGCGAAAGCTGGTGC
The DNA here is from genome assembly GCA_945487445.1 of uncultured Clostridia bacterium. GTDB lineage: Bacteria > Bacillota > Clostridia > Oscillospirales > Oscillospiraceae > JAFRPC01. The sequence goes on from CALYTU010000097.1 coordinate 4,746, forward strand.
AGGAGGAAAGGCCGGACGCCCTGCTGTTCGTCTATGAAATGAGCGGCCTGGCCAGCGGCGACGACTTTGTAAAGCTCCTGCTTTGATGAAAGGAAACAGTTCAGCCAGCGCGCACGGGCAGCGGCCGCACGCTCCTGCCTGTAGCGCGGGCAATCTGCCCGCCGTTCCCTGTCTTGACGAGTGACCAGTCACCAGTCACCAAAGGGCGGAGGGCGCGGATTCTTCGCTGCGCTCAGAATGACCCGCCAGCGGGGGCGGTCACCAGCCGCGCGCTCCTGCCTGTAGCGCGGGCAATCTGCCCGCCGTTCCCCGTCTTGACGAGTGACCAGTGACCAGAGGGTGGAGGGCGCAGATTCTTCGCTGCGCTCAGAATGACCCGCCAGCAGGGGCGGTCACCGGCCACGCGCTCCTGCCTGTAGCGCGGGCAATCTGCCCGCCGTTCCCCGTCTTGACGAGTGACCAGTGATCAGTCACCAGTCACCAGGGGGCGGGGATCGCGAATTCTTCGCTGCGCGTATCTGTTCAGTATCCTGTCATTTCGAGGCGATTCATCGCCGAGAAATCCG
>CALYTU010000098.1 GCA_945487445.1 uncultured Clostridia bacterium
ACCTTAATTCTACCACATTTCAGAAGGTAATTCTTCACTTTTTTCACTTTTTCGCTCTTTTTTCCCAGTTTTTCCACCTGTGGATAACTTCTTGATTCCATCCTCGTCCAAACTGCGGAAACTCAAGGTGATCCCGGCTTGACGGCGGGCTGCAAAGGTGCTATAATCTTGGGCAACACCGCAGAATTCCACATCACACAGGGGAATCACCCATGGACCTATCATTCTACACGCAAAGCGCCGTTTTGGGCGTGGGACTGGCGATGGACGCCTTCTCTGTCTCACTGGCGAACGGGCTGCGCGAGCCCGGGATGGGCCGCGGACGTCTGGGGAAGATCGCCGGAATCTACGCCTTTTTTCAATATCTGATGCCGATGCTCGGGTGGGTCTGCGTTCACACCGTGGTGGAGACCTTCACCTCTCTGGAGCGGATCATCCCGTGGATTGCCTTCGGACTGCTGGGCTGGATCGGCGGAAAGATGCTCCTGGAAGGATTGCGGGAGCGGCAGGCCGAGACCCCCGTGATGAGGAAGCGACCGGGGACAAAGGAACTGCTGGCGCAGGGCGTGGCAACCTCCATCGACGCCCTCTCGGTGGGCTTCACGATCGAGCAATACGATTTTCGGGCGGCAAACCTGGCCGCCCTCCTCATCGGCCTTGTGACCTTCTGCCTCTGCGCGGTGGGCCTTGCTCTCGGCAAGCGGGCGGGGACGAAGCTCTCCCGCCACGCTTCCATCCTCGGCGGCATCATCCTCATTGCCATCGGCTTCAAAATCTTCCTGGAAGGACTTCGGTAACACAGCCCGGGACGCGGCCATTCCGTGTCCCGTTTTTTCGGGATGCGGCGCGATTACCGTGATTTCCGTATTGCTTTTTTCGCGTTTCTATTATATAACTATTATATAATTATAATTCGGACCGAAGGGTCCTCTTTGCAAAATACAATTGAGGGGGCGATACCCATGCAAGAAATAAAAACGGTTTCCACCAAAGCAGCCCGCGGCGTCTACAATCGGATCGTGAAGCGGCTGCTGGATATCATCCTGGCGGCTCTGGCCCTGATTTTACTTTCTCCTCTGATGCTGAGCGCGGCGCTGGCTGTGAAGCTCAGCTCCAGCGGACCGGTTATCTTCAAGCAGAAGCGGCTGGGCCGGAATGGCAAGGAGTTCAATTTCTATAAGTTCCGGTCCATGGTGGTGAACGCCGAAAAGACCGGCTCCGGCGTCTACAGCGGAAAAAGCGACCCGCGGGTGACGAAGGTGGGCCGGATTCTGCGCGCGACCTCTATCGACGAGCTGCCCCAGCTCTTCAACATCCTCAAGGGAGACATGGCCCTGATCGGGCCCCGTCCGCCCCTGACCTATCATCCCTGGCCCATCGGGGATTACACCGAATTTCAGCGTCACATGTTCGACGTCCGCCCCGGCATCACCGGCTGGGCGCAGACCCACGGGCGCAAGGACGTGGAATGGCATCGCCGGATCGAACTAAACGTCTGGTATGTCGAGCATGTGAGCCTGCTGCTGGATCTTCGCATTTTCTTTCTGACCTTCTTCAAGGTCTTTACTAACGCCGACAACGCCAACACCGGGGAGACCCTGAAAAAGGACGACAGCGCCCCGGACTGACTTTCGGAAAGAGAGGGTTCAAACATGCTGAAGCTGATGTATATTACCAACCGGCCTGAGATCGCGCAAATTGCGGAGTCCGCAGGCGTGGACCGGATCTTTGTCGATATGGAGTATATCGGCAAGGGCGAACGCCAAAGGGGACTTGACACCGTAAAATCCCACCACACTGTCCGGGACGTGGCCGCCATCAAGGCCGCGGTGGAGAAGGCGGAGGTACTGGTCCGCGTGAACCCAATCCACGAGGCGACTCCCGATTATCCGTCCTCCCGTGACGAGATCGACGCCACTGTGGCCGCCGGGGCGGACATCATCATGCTCCCCTTTTTCAAAACCCGGGAGGAGGTACAGACCTTCCTCGAGCTCGTGGGCGGCAGGACCAGAACCATGCTGCTCTTGGAAACGCCGGAGGCCGTGGAGCGGATCGACGAGATCCTGACCCTGCCCGGGATCGACGAAGTACACATCGGGCTCAACGACCTAAGCCTGGGCTATGGCCTGCCCTTCATGTTCCAGCTTTTGGCGGACGGGACCGTGGAGGAGCTCTGCTTCAAGCTGCACCGGAAGGGAATTGCCTATGGCTTCGGGGGGATCGCCTCCCTCGGCAACGGAATGCTGCCCTCGCAATTCATCATCCGGGAACATTACCGTCTGGGCTCCGGCTGCGTGATCCTCTCGCGGAGCTTCTGCGACGTGACCAAGGTGCGCCACATCGGCATAATCAACGCCATGTTCCTCAAGGGCGTCCGGGAGATTCGCGATCTGGAGGCCGACTGCGAGCGCCACGCCGCCTTCTTCCGTGACAATCACGAAGAGCTCTGCGCCCAGGTGGCGCTGATTACCGAAAAACTGAAAGCGCTGAAAGCGGAGGCTGCCAAATGAATCTCCTGCTCACAGGCGCCTGGGCCGGGGCCGAGGCGCAGATTCCCGCCCTGGAGGCGATGGGACACCGGGCTGTTTTCCTCCAACAGGAACAGAATGCCCTGCCTTGCAAGCCTGCCTGGGTCGAGGGTGCGGTCTGCAACGGACTGTTTTTGCACCACAATCTGGACAGCTTTCCCAATTTGCGTTACATCCAGCTCACCAGCGCCGGTCTTGATCGGGTCCCGCTCGACCGGGTCCGGGCCAGAGAGATCACCCTGCACAACGCCCGGGGAGTTTACAGCATCCCCATGGCGGAGTTTACTCTGGCCGGGGTGCTCGCCCTGTTCAAGCAGACCCGCTTCTTTCTCGACCGGCAGCGGGAAGGGCGCTGGGAAAAGCGCCGGGATCTGCGAGAGCTCCGGGGTCGGCGCGTGACCGTCCTGGGCTGCGGAAGCGTGGGGACAGAATGCGCCGTCCGCTTTGCAGCAATGGGCTGCCCCGTGACGGGTGTGGACCTTCTGCCCCGACAGGACGGGGCCTATGTGTCCATGCGTCCGCTGGCCGAGCTGGACGCTGTGCTCCCGGAGTCAGATATTCTGATCCTCACTCTGCCCCTGACTGCCGAGACCCGGGGCCTGCTGAACGCGGGCCGTCTGGCCATGCTCCCGGCGGGGGCAGTGGTTGCGAATATCGCCCGCGGCGCCGTTGTGGACACGGCGGCCCTCACCGCCGCCCTGGAGACGGGACGGCTCTCCGGCGCGGTGCTGGACGTTTTCGAGACGGAGCCCCTGCCCGCGGACAGCCCGCTCTGGACTATGGAGCAGGTGATTCTGACCCCGCACAACAGCTTCGTCGGCGACGGCAACGCGGCGCGGCTGACCGCTCTGATCCTCGGGAATCTGCGCGACGCTTCGGAAAAATAGGGACGCACAAAGAGCAAGCGGCCGCCGCTTGCTCTTTGTGCGCCACAGCAACGGGATCACAGAAACGAAAAAAGGGCTGTACAATTCCAGCAACCTGTGCTATAATCAAAAAAGTCATGCAAAGAAAGGACGATTGCCGTGAGCGACCGGCTGACCCCTGCCGAACTGGCAAAATACATTGACCACACCCTGCTCAAGCCCCAGGCCAGCGCCGACGACATTCGCCGCGTCTGTGCCGAGGCCAGGGCAATGCACACCGCCTCCGTCTGCGTGAACCCCGGCTATCTCAAGCTGGCCGCGCAGGAGCTGGCCGGGACAGACGTGACCCCCTGCTGCGTGATCGGCTTTCCCTTGGGCGCCACAACGTCCGGCGTCAAGGCCTTTGAGGCCGCCGAGGCGGCTGACAATGGAGCCCGCGAGGTGGACATGGTTCTCAATATCGGCGCGGTCAAGTCGGGCGACTGGGCGCTGGTGGAGCAGGACATTGCCGCGGTCACAGCAGCCGTGGCCGGCAGGGCCAAGGTTAAGGTCATTCTCGAAACCTGCCTGCTCACGGACGCAGAAAAGGTCCTGGCCTGTCAGGCGGCAAAGCGCGCCGGGGCGGACTTCGTGAAGACCTCCACCGGCTTTTCCTCCGGCGGCGCGACCGTGACCGACGTCAGACTCCTGCGTGAAACCGTCGGTCCGGAGATGGGCGTCAAGGCTTCCGGCGGCGTGCGCACCTATGAGGATGCTGTGGCCATGATCGAAGCCGGTGCTTCCCGCCTGGGCGCTTCCTCCGCCAAGGCAATTCTGGAAGGCTGCGCCGGCTAACGGCACGCTTGCATAAATTCGTTTTCTGGTTTTCGGTTACTGTCAGCTTTGCATTTGAGAAAGGCGTCAGCCTGGGGCAGAAGCGTTCCCATTTTCCCGTATGGGCGCGCAGGGAGCACACGGTCCGCCGAAGCGGACAATTTTCCGCGTTCATCCGATAACCAGAATTCGTTTTATATTTCATGATGATAAAAGGAGACAACCACTATGAGAACCCCCATGATCGCCGGTAACTGGAAAATGAACAAGACCCCCGCCGAGACCCGGGCCCTGATCGAGGACCTGAAGAAGCTGGAGAACCGCACCGGAGCGGAAGTCGTGGTCTGCCCCATGACGGTCAGCCTGGCTGCGGCGGCTGAGGCTCTGCAGGGTACCGCCATTCATCTTGGCGCGCAGAACGTCCACTTTGCGGACCAGGGCGCCTACACCGGCGAGTGCAACGCCGCCTCCCTGAAGGAGCTGGGCGTGGAGTATGTTATCATCGGCCACTCCGAGCGCCGTCAGTACTTTGGCGAGACCGACGTCACCGTGAACCAGCGGACCCTCAAGGCCCTGGAAGCCGGTCTGAAGCCGATCATCTGCGTGGGCGAGAGCCTGGAGCAGAAGCAGCAGGGCATCACCAACGAGATCGTCCGCATGCAGACCAAGGTGGCCCTGCTGAACGTGGGCGAGATAATTGACGATGTTGTAATTGCCTATGAGCCTGTTTGGGCCATCGGCACCGGCCTGACCGCCACCCCCGAAGACGCCAACGCTACCATCGGCGCCATTCGGTGCGCGATTCGCGAGGTCTGCGGTGAGGCTGCAGATCGGGTCCGCATTCTCTACGGCGGCTCCATGAACGACAAGAACGCCCATGATCTCATGGCCCAACCCGAGATCGACGGCGGTCTGATCGGCGGCGCCTCTCTGGCGGCGGCGAAGTTCTCCGGCGTTATCAACTTCAACTGATTGCACTGCGCTTCCGGAAGACAATCCATTTTTCTTTGAAACAGCGGCGTATCTGTTCAGTATCCTGTCATTTCGAGGCGATTCATCGCCGAGAAATCC
>CALYTU010000099.1 GCA_945487445.1 uncultured Clostridia bacterium
GGATTTCTCGGCGATGAATCGCCTCGAAATGACAGGATACTGAACAGATACGAAGGAAGAAGCAAGAGACATTCAGTGTCCGTCTCCTGCTTCTTCCTTTTTGCTGTTGCCCGGCAGTAAAATGCAGCAGCGGAAGGATTCCATTGTAGGCGAGCATCGCTCGTCCACCGATACGCGATCGCGGAACGAACTGTGCGGACAAGCGAAGCTTAGCCGCACAGGATCACGGTTTCCTCACCGGAAGACGTTCATCTCCGCGTCGTAGAGCTCCAACCTTCGGCACTGCACAAGGTCCGGCCGGTATTCCGGCAGATACGTCTCAATGGCCGTGACCAGCAATAACGGATTCAGCGTCGGATTCTGCGCGGCCACCACGGCCTCGATCACAATGCTGCTGCCCCGGTCTCCCGATGACTGGTCACTGGTCCCTGAAGACTGGTCACTGGTCCCTGGAGACTGGTCACTGGTCCCTGGAGACTGGTCACTGGTCCCTGGAGACTGGTGACTGGTCACTGGCGACAGGTCACTTCTCTGGGCGTCGGGGCGGCCAATGACCGCGCCTACGGTCACTTCCCGGATCATGGGGGCGATATCCGTCTCCACCGTTCCCTTCTTGCTGTGCTTTTCCACGATCAGAGACGGCCGGGCAAACAGGTCCCGCAGCGCCTCGATTCTGTCATTCTGAGCGGAGCGAAGAATCCGTTTTTCTCCGTCCCCTGCTGCCCCGTGCGGCGCACACTGTGCGCCGCTGCAAACGGGCGCATTCCCTGATCCTTGATCTCTGATCCTTGATCCCTGATCGTATGTCAGCGTCAAGCGGGTGCGGAGCCAGGAAAGCCTTCCGGCCTTCATGCCCCCCTCATAGCTTTCCAAAGCCCGAAGCCCTGCCGGAAGCACCGGGTTCATTCGTTCGGCCACGGCTTCCATGGGGACGGCGCAGCCCTCCGCCAGGGTGAACTCCGCGATCTCGCACTGGCTCTCCACGCCCACGGAGAGGGGCATGAGGATGGAAAGCTCCGGATGGGGCGTGAAGCCCTGGCTGTGCTTGAGGTCGATGCCGGCGCGGCGGAAGCTCCGCATCAGCGCCCGCATCAGGTCCAGGTGGGACGACCAGATTGCGACCCCTTCTTTTGTGAAAAGCAGTTTACCCATCGCAAACGCCTCCTTCCAGCAGGCGGTTCGCCCCGCAGCCCGCGCAGCCGTGGCGGCAGTCCGGTGTGATTTCGGAGCGGTAGGCCCGCGTCCGCTCGCGCAGAAGGAAGTCCTTGCGCACGCCGGGGTCGATGGTCTCCCAGGGCAGAACCTCGTCCGGGCCGAAGCCCCGCGTGGTGTAGAAGGTCCGGTCGACGCCGCAATCATCCAGTGCGGCGATCCATTTTTCGTAGTCGAAGTATTCCATCCACCCGTCCAGCTTTGCGCCGCGCCGCCATGCGGCCTCAATGACCGCCCCCAGCCGCCGGTCGCCCCGGGCCAGCACGGCCTCCAGCTCCGACAGCTTGGCCTCGTGGTAGTTGTACTCCACGCTCTTGTTGTTCAGATGCTCCTTGAGCAGACGGCACCGCCGCAAATACTCCTCGGGGGTGATCTGCCGTTCCCACTGGAAGCCCGTAAAGGGCTTGGGAACGAAAAAGGCCGTGGCCACATGGATGCGGACGCCCCGCTTCTTGTTGGAGGCGTGGGCCTTCCAGGTGTTGTAGATCTTGTAGACCAAATCCCCGATGCCGATCACGTCCTCGTCGGTCTCCGTGGGCAGACCCAGCATAAAGTAGAGCTTCACGTTGTTCCACCCGCCCGCGAAGGCGATCTCGCAGGTTTTCAGAATGTCTTCTTCGGTGACATTCTTGTTAATGGCGTCCCGGAGCCGCTGTGTCCCTGCCTCGGGCGCGAAGGTCAGGCCGCTCTTGCGGACCTTCTGGAGCTTGAGCATCAGCTCCCGGGAGAAGTTGTCTGCCCGGAGGGAGGGCACGGACATGTTGATGTTCCGCGCGGCGCAGTAGTCCGTCAGCCGGTCGGTCAGGGCCTCCAGATACTTGTAGTCCGAGGTAGACAGACTGGAGAGGGTGATCTCGCTGTCGCCGGAGAATTCCAGGGCGTGAACCGCCTGCTCGTAAAGGGTCTCGGGCCTTCGGGGCCGGACGGGCCGATAGGTGTAGCCTGCCTGGCAGAACCGGCAGCCGCGGATGCAGCCCCGCATGACCTCCAGGTTCATCCTGTCGTGGACAATCTCGGTCATGGGGACGATGGGCTCCGTGGGATACCAGGCCTTGTCCAGATCCTGGACGATCCGCTTTGTCACCTGCTTCGGAGCCCCGGGGAGGGGCTCAATGGCCGCCAACGTCCCATCGGCGTTGCAGCGATGGATATAGTGCGAGGGGACGTAGACCCCGGGGATCTTCCCGACCTCCCACAGGAAGTCTTCCTTGGAAAGCCCCCGCCGCTTGGCCTGGCGGTAGCAGTTCACGATCTCCACTGTGCTCTCCTCGCCCTCGCCCAGAGAGAAGAAGTCGATGAAGTCCGCCAGAGGCTCCGGGTTGTAGGTGCAGGCCCCTCCCGCAAACACAATATTATGTAAACATTTTCGATCCGCCGCCCGGATGGGGATGCCGGCCAGATCCAGCATGGTCAGGATGTTGGTGTAGCTCATCTCATAGCCCACGGAAAAGGCGATCATGTCGAAGTCGGCCACGGGATCGTGGCTCTCCAGGGCGAAGAGCGGGAGGCCCGCGGCACGCATCTCGTTCTCCATGTCCCCCCAGGGGGTAAAGACCCGCTCGCACCATACGCCGTCCATCCGGTTGACAATTCCATAGAGGATGCGAAGGCCCAGGTTGGACATGCCGATCTCGTAGGTATCGGGGAAGCAGAAGGCAACCCGGGTGTCCACTGTGGCCGGGTCCTTCACGGTTTGATTGTATTCTCCGCCCACGTATCGGGCGGGCTTCTGAACCCGGGGCAGGATCCGCGGGAGCAGGGCTTCGATTCGTTCGTTCATGCGTACCTCGATTTATCTGATTTTATCACCATTCTGGTGATCGTTTTTTCGTCAGTCTGCATTTGCTGGAGGCGTCAGCCGGGGCAGAAGCGTTTCCCAATTCTCATAGGGGCGCTCAGGGAGCGCCCGGTCCGCGGCGGCTTCCTCTGTGCGGTCGAAGGCGCTGAAGCAGGCCCCAGCCGTCCCTGCCCGGGAGGGGCAGCAGGTTCCAAAGTCCCAGCGACAGGTTGCAAAGCGCGAACAGGGGCCAGGGCAGCCGGAAAAGCGCCGCCAGAAGCAGATTGATCCCGGGACCCGCCGCCAGCGCCCAGGCTTCCCTGGGCGTTCCCCGGAGGTCGGCCCGAATGACCGCGCCGACGGTCCGAAGCTCCAGCTCGCGGACGGGAATTCTCAGGGCGGCAAGGGCCGCCAGATGGCCCGCCTCATGCAGGGCAGCGGCCAGCAGGAAGGGAGTTGTGATCCCCCATCGGTCCACCAGCCAAAAGGCCCCTGCCGCCAGGAGGAAACCGGCAGTCACCCGAATTTGCAAATCGCATCACCCGGACAGTCTATGCGGTTCGCCGGTTCCGTATTCCGGGCGCGGGTCTGCCCTCAGTTGGAGGAGGCAGAGAAGGAAGAGGACGAGGAGGCGTTCTCCCGGTCGCGGATCATGTGCTGCAGCGTGACCAGAATGGTAATGACGACGTGCTCATGCTGGGGCTGATAGATGTCAATGCAGTATTTGTCGTGGATTGAGAACAGCTTCTGCCCGATGACCGCGATGACCGCGCCGTTTGCGTCATAGAGCTCGAAGTTCAGCCCGAAGGCGTTGCCTCTGAGCTGCCAGCCCAGGCCCTCAAGGTTCATGATGTCCTTGTACACGTGGAAGAGCTCCCGGGAGAGCTCAAAGCGGAGGTCGTCGGCCATGGTGATGAAGTGCCGGGCGTGGAAGGAAAGGAGCTTCCGCTCAATGTGAGAAATCTGCCGGCCTGAAGCGTCGGTGATGTCGGTCTTGTCATGCAGGGTAAAGACCTTGGTGTTGGCCTGGTAGACGGTCTGACCCTGCGCATCGGTGATATTGATTTGGCGGTGCAGAGAAAAAATCCTGGAGCTGGTGAAGAGGGATTTTCTCGGCTGGCCGAAGCGCTCGACATTGACGACGTTGGCCTCCTCGCCGGCCTCCCGATAGCGGTGATGTTTGGAAAAAACGCCCATGACAGGCCCTCCGTTTCGTTTTCAGTTTGATTTGCACGTCCGGTTTCTATCATAGCACAGTTTTCGACGGTTATCAACTGCGATTGGCGAACGGGTCGTATCTATTCAGTAGCCCCATCTGTCATTTCGAACGAAGTGAGAAATCCGTTCCTTTTTGCGTAGATAATACGGATTTCTCGGCGATGAATCGCCTCGAAATGACAGGATACTGAACAGATACAACGGGTCGTCCAATGCGGGGCGCTGCGGTAACAGTTCAGCCCGTCGCGCACGGGCCGAGGCGCACAGCACGTTGCGGCAATCCGAAACTCTCACGCTGCAGGAACGGATTCTTCGACTTCGCTGCGCTCCGCTCAGAATGACGGGACGGGACGGGGCGGCGCACAGCTCGTTGCGGCAATCCGAAACTCTCACGCGGCAGGAACGGATTCTTCGGCTTCGCTGCGCTCCGCTCAGAATGACGGGACGGGACGGGGCGGCGCACACTGTGCGTCTACAACAGGGCTGAACGGTTTCGCGCTGTGGAGAAAGCAGGAACAGCAGCCCCCGCACAGGCGGAAGCTGCTGTCAGGCAATCGGGTCTGTAAGCCGGGTTCTGTCTTAGACAGCCATCTATCTTGCCGTACCGTTGCCGGCACGCTCCATGCCACCTCCCCGGAGACGGCCGGGCCAGCCAATGTCTCCTCCACGGTGTTGCTCCGGATAGAGTTTACAGCACCGGACAGTCTCCAGCCGGCGAGTGAGCTCTTACCTCACTTTTCCACCCTTGCTCCGCTGACGCGGAGCGGAATATCTCTGTTGCACTTTTCCTGAAGTCGCCTTCGGCGGGCGTTACCCGTTATCCTTGCCCTGTGGAGCCCGGACTTTCCTCACAGTGGGCCTTTCGGCCGTTCCGCGCGGCTGTCCGGCCCGGTTGCAGCCTCATTTTAGCCCATTTTTTACGGCTTGTCAAACCTTTTTCGTCCACAGGAAGAAAAAACGAAAAGTGTTAGTTGCAAAGTGAGGACCTAAGCGCTCAAATCGCAAGGATATTCGAGTCATCACTACAAAGTGTGGGTCGGTAAGCGTTATTGACGGCCGGGGAGGGCG
>CALYTU010000100.1 GCA_945487445.1 uncultured Clostridia bacterium
ACGGATTTCTCACTTCGTTCGAAATGACAGATGGGGCTACTGAATAGATACCTGCCATGAACAAAAAAGTTTCTCTCATTATCGGCTGATACGTTTCTCAGATAAAACCTTTCAATATCTTTGCGGTCAGCTTTGTGCCATACATCGTTGTCATCCTTGCCGGGCGTCAAGCCCGCCTGCGTCCTCCGCCTCGTCTGGCGTAAATCTGCCTCGCAAATCTTTTTGAAGCGTTTTATCAGAAAATAGTATCAGATCGTGACCGTGCCGGATTTGCCTGCGGCAAATTGTCCATTGCGGCGGACCGGGCGCTCAGTGAGCGCCCCTACGAGAGATGAGAAACGTTCTGCCCCGGGCTGACGCCTCCCTCAAATGCAAAGCTGATTAAACCGATCACCGGAATCCCATTTTTTCGATTCTCTGTCAGTCCTCGACTGCATCTTTCCAATCGGCTGGTTTATACTGGTCCTATCAACGGAAAGGAGACAGCAAATGAACAGCGATTCGATCCGGCTGGCGTTGGCTGGGGCGATGATCGGCGTCCTGGCTCTGAGCGCCACCGTGCTCGCCAAGGCGAGCCCGCCTGCCAGCCAGGCGGAGCCCACGATGCTCTATGCGGCAGAAGCTCCGGTACCGGTCCGCGCGGCGCAGGACGACAGAACAGCAGAGACGGCGGAGAACGGAAAGGTCTACTATGAGGGGGACGGCGGAGCTGTCCCGGCAATGGCCGCGCAGGACGCCGGGCCGTTCACCGTGGCGGTGCGGGTGGACGAGCCCGTTTGGGGCGAAAAGCTCTTTGTCTGCGACGAAATGGGCAGTCCGCTCGCGGAAATTATACCAGACGCCGACGGCGACGCGGTCCTCGGACCGTTCGCGCCGGGCCGGTATGCCGTTTGCCGGGGTACGGAAGAGGTGGGAGCATTTCAGCTTCTTGAGAACGCAGCTCTCTCCGGCGCGGAAGGCCGACTGTGGACAGACGGCGAGCTGCTGCATCTGGAACGCTTCATTGCCGGCACGGCGCGGCTGGAGCTCACGCTTGCAAAGCCGGGTTACTATACGCTCGAGCTCTGCGACCCCAACGGGCGGGATTGGTTCCGCGATCTCTATATCGCCGACGGCACAAGGCCAGACAGGGAGGAAGGCTATGTCCGCATGGTGGAGTTTCGCGGCCTGCCCGCGGGGCTCTACACCGCCGTTCGCCAAAACACGCCCCTGGGTCAGATTGAGGTCCCAGCGGGAGAAACCGTCTCGCTCTGTTTGACGATTGATAAGTAATAATTGACAATTTCGCCATATCAGTGCTATAATACGGAAAAACAGTTTTCTGCAAGAGGTATTGATATGGAGCATTCCAAAGCCGCAAGGGCGCTGCGTTGGGCGGCGGTCGGCTGTGCAGCCGCGCTGACGGCGCTGCGCGTGTTAATCATCAAAACATCCTTCGATGATGCCGGGCTGCTGCCCCGGGGGAGCCACGCATTGACCGTGACAGTCGTGGCCTCGGTCTGTGCGTTCCTATTTCTATGGCTGCTTTCCATGCGGCTGAGCCGTCTGCCCGGGACAGAGGCCTGCTTCCCAGACAGTCCCGTTTGGCTGGCAGTCCGTCTGGTTGCAGCAATTCTCGTCTTTTTCGGGTCCCTGTTCGTCCTGCTCGACGGGCAGACCGTCATTGAGAAGCCGGATCGTCTGGCCGCCTTCGGCGGGATGCTTTCGGCCCTCCTGATGATTATTACGGCGATGCTTGTCCGGCGAGGGAACGGAACCTTCTGGCTGCGGCTGGCGCCGGCCGTCTTTGCCGCTGCATCGCTGATCCTGCGCTTCCGCATGTGGAGCCACGATCCCCTCGTCATCCACATTGCGCCAGTGCTCCTGGCCTGGACCTGCTGCATGGTGGAGATGATGCTGCTTTCCGGTTTCTCGCTTGGCGTCGGCCGCCGACGCAGCGGAGCGCTCTTTGGCCTTTGCGCGGGCATGTTCGCCTGCACGGTCGTCCCCGACTACGCACTGGGCATGCGCACCGGTCTGCACGATCTGCTGACCCTTCTGGGCCTTGCAATCTGGTGCGCCGCAGCAGGCTTCGCCCTGCTGCGCGATCACGGGCAGACAGAAGCGTCCAAAACCGAAGACTGATAACCTGTATGATTCGAAAGGTTTTGCGTATACTATCACCAGACAGAGAGACCCTTCGGGGATCATTTCACTCACGCGCCGTGCAAACGGCGCGTGTTTCTTCTCGCGCCGCCGCAAAAAGTGGCGATGAATCAAACTCCGTGCGGAAAAAGCAATCCGATGCGAAAAAAAGTGCTTGCATTCCGCGCCGCTGCATAGTATAATACGCAAGAACTGAATACGGCATCTCTTCAGGGCAGGGTGAAACTCCCGACCGGCGGTATATTGAGTCTTCAATATGAAAGTCCGCGAGCCTTCGGGCCGACCCGGTGAAACTCCGGGACCGACAGTACAGTCTGGATGAAAGAAGAACGCCGTTTTTTGCGTGCAAAGAACGTGCCTGAAGACCTGCGTCTTCAGGCATTTTGTATTTGGAGGTCCTTCCATGAAAGAAAAATTCTCTGTTCGGTATCTGGCCTGCATGGGTATGTTCGCGGCCCTGGCCTATGTGGCGGTCCTGCTCGCCAAGCCCATTCCCGATGTTGAGGGCTTTTTGAGCTATGAGCCCAAGGACGCCGTAATCGTCATTGCGGGCTTCATCTTCGGACCCGTCAGCAGCGCGATCCTCTCCCTGCTGGTCTCCTTCATTGAGATGCTGACCATCAGCAACACGGGACCCTGGGGTTTTCTGATGAACACCCTGGCAAGCTGCGCCTTCACGGTGCCTGCGGCCTGGATCTACTCCAAAAAGCGCTCCATGTCCGGGGCGATCCTTGGTCTGGGCGTGGGCGTGGTCTTCATGGCCGTCTGCATGGTTGTCTGGAACTACATCGTGACCCCCTACTACATGAGCACGGGAACCCTGACCGACGTTGCCGAGAAGCGGAAGGACGTGAGCTCCATGCTGGTCTCGCTTTTCCTGCCCTTCAACCTGATCAAGGGCGGCATCAACGCCGGTCTTTCCATGCTGCTCTACAAGCCCGTGGTCGGCGCGCTCCGGCGCATGGGCCTCGCGGCGCCCAGCGGCGGAAAAAAGAGCCGGTTCAGCCCTTCCTTCACCGTATTTGCCCTGCTGGTCCTGGCAACCTTCGTGCTGCTGTTTTTGGTCATGCTCAATGTTTCGCGAGGATGATATGGCTGCCGCCGATTTTCGGCGGCAGCCATATTTTTCACTGCCGGAAGCATGACACAATCTCCCCGTTGCAGCGTCCAACTGAGTGAACCCAACACCCACAGAAGCAAAACATCCGGGAAAAGTTGGCCTGTACCAATGCCGACACAGGCGCTTACATTTTTTCCGGGGCCTCGAAGCCCAGCAGGTCAATGCAGGTCTCCAGCACCCGCTTGGTCAGGGCGATGAGGGAAATATAGCCCTTCTGCTTCTGCCGGTCCTCCTCGGTGAGGATGCGGGTCTCATGATAGAACTTGTTAGCATAACCCGCCAGCTCGTAGATATAGGCGCAGACCGTGTTGGGGGCACAGTCCCGATATGCCAGCTCCAGCGCATCGGGCAGCCGGGTCAGGGCCAGCATCAGATCCTTTGCCTCTGCCGTCTCCGGCTCCGCGATGGGCAGGTCCTCCCAGGCCCCGTACCGGGCCAGAATGGACTTGATCCGCACGATGGTATAGAGGATATAGGGTCCGGTGTTGCCCTCGAAGGCCGCAAAACGGTCCAGATCAAATACATAGTCCTTGGTGGGAGCGTTCATCAGATCTCCGTACTTCAAAGCAGCCATGGCGATCTTGGCGGTGGTTTCGGCCACGTCGTCGCCGGTGACCAGGTTGTTCTCCTCCACCTTGGCGCGCACGAAGTCCGTGATCTCCCCGATCAGAGTCTCCAGCCGCATGACGCCGCCGGCACGGGTTTTGAAGGGCTTTCCGTCCTTGCCGTTCATGGTGCCGAACCCGATGTGACGCAGCTCCGCTTCCGGCTTGATGAGCTCCGCCTTGCGGGCGGCGCGGAAGACCTGCTCAAAGTGGAGGCTCTGTCGCTTATCCACAACGTAGAGGATCTTATCCGGCTGCCAGCTCTGCTCGCGCTGCCAGATGGTGGCAAGGTCCGTGGTGGCGTAAAGGGTGGCGCCGTCGGACTTCATGATGATGCAGGGGGGAAGCTCCTTGGTGTCAGTATCCTCCTGGACCCGAATGACCCGGGCGCCCTCGCTCTGCTCGAGAATGCCCATCCGTTCCATCCGCTCCAGCATGGGCGGAATATAGGGCTGGGCGTCGCTCTCCCCCAGCCAGCTCTCGAAGCTGACGCCGAGCTTGTCATAATTCTTTTTCAGGTCCGCAACGGAAACAGCCATGATGTGCTTCCAGAGGGCGCGGTAGCCCGGCCTGCCCTGCTGGAGCTCGAAGGTGGCGTCGTGGGCCTTGCGGGCAAAGTCCTCATCGGACTTGGACTTGGCGGAGGCCGCCGGGTAGATCTGCTCCAGATCGGAGATGGTGAAGGGGGCCTCGGCGGGATATTCGCCGGTGAAGCTCTCGTCAAAATAGCAGAGATCGGGCTGACGCTCCCGCAGCTCGGCGATAATCAGACCCATTTGCAGACCCCAGTCGCCCAGGTGGACGTCACCGGTAACGGTATTGCCAAAGAACCGCTGGATGCGCTTGATGCTCTCGCCGATGATGGCCGAGCGCAGATGACCGATGTGCAGGGGCTTGGCCACGTTGGGTCCGCCGTAGTCGATGACCACCGCCCCTGCCCTGGGATCAGGCGCCACGCCGAAGCGGGGCGCCGTGCGGGTCTGCTCAAGATAGGCCGACAGAAAGGCGGGACTCAGCCTCAGGTTCAAAAAGCCGGGCATGGCCGCCTGCACCTCGGAGAATGCAGCATCGTCCGCCAGCCTGGCCGCAACGTCATTGGCAATCTGGATGGGAGCCTTATGATAGACCTTGGCCGCGGGCATCGCGCCGTTGCACTGGTATTCGCAGAGATCCGGCCGGTTGGAAACCGTCACCCGTCCGTAGGCGGGATCAAAGCCCGCCTGTTCAAAAGCCGCCGCCACCCGGGCGGATATCAAGTTTAGGATTTTTTCCATATTCTTCACCTGTTTTTCAAATTTCCCCTATTCTATCAGAAACGAAACGAAAAGTAAAGAGGAATGTATCTTGAGTTTCCGCATTTTGAAGCAGAAAGTCAGTAATATCAACGGTTTGTGGGC
>CALYTU010000101.1 GCA_945487445.1 uncultured Clostridia bacterium
CGCCTGTGGATATCTTCTCGTTTTCCTGCCATTCCAAACTGCGGAAACTCAAGTCGATTTCTGATTGACGAAAGAGAAAAGATGGAGTACAATGAAAATATTGGAAATCATACCATGTCAGCAATGAAGAAAGGACCATGTCAGCAATGAAGAAAGGAATTACGATCATGGCAGAAACGAAAAAAATTTTGGAGCGCAGCGAGATCGCGGAAAAGGACCGTTGGGCGATTGAGGATCTGTATCCATCCGACGAGGCCTGGACGGAAGATCTGGATAAGCTGAAGAACCTTTTGGCGGAGCTGGGCGGCTTCGCGGGCAAGCTCGGTCAGGATGCCGGGACCCTGCTGGCCTACGCGCAGAAGACGGAGCATGCAGGCGTGCTTTTGAGTAACCTGCTCAACTACGCTTCCCGCCGCAACGACGAGGATACCCGCGTTGCCAAGTATCAGGAGATGAACGGCATGGCGATGTCTGCCTATGTGGCCTTTGCCTCCGCCACGGCCTTTGAGACCCCTGAGATTATGGCTATTCCCGCTGAAACCATGGACCGCTTCTATGAAGAGGAGCCCGGTCTGGAACGCTACCGCCGCTATTTCTTCAACATCCGGCGTCATGCCGCCCATGTGCTGAGCCCCAATGAGGAGAAGCTGCTGGCGATGGCGGGTGAGATGATGCAGACTCCCGCCGATATTTTCTCCAAGTTTGCCGATGCAGATCTTACCTTCCCTGACGCTGTGGACAGGGACGGAAACAAGCACCCGCTTTCCCAGGGCACCTATATCTCCTACATGGAGTCTGACGACCGCGAGCTGCGGAAGTCTGCCTTCCGCAATACCTATGACACCTGGGCGGCCTACAAAAACACAGTTGCCGCCACCCTGAATTCCCAGGTCAAGGGCCTGCAGTTCTATGCCGACGCCAAAAAGTACGCATCTCCGCTGGAGGCCGCCCTGGACAACACGAATGTTCCCGTTGAGGTCTATCACAATCTGATCGAGGCCGTCCACAAGAACTTTGACAAAATGCACCGCTATGTCCGCCTGCGCAAGAGGCTGCTGGGCGTGGACGAGCTCCACTTCTACGATCTCTACACCCCGCTGGTTCCCGGCGCAGATACCAAAATCCCCTTTGAGCAGGCCAAGCAAACCATTTTTGAGTCCCTGGCTCCCATGGGCGAGGACTACCGGAAAATCCTGAAGGAGGGCTTTGAAAACCGGTGGATCGACGTCTATCAGAACGTGGGCAAGCGCAGCGGCGCCTACTCCGCCGGCGCCTTTGTGCATCCCTATGTTCTTATGAACTACACCGGCACTCTGGACAGCCAGTTCACCCTGACACATGAGATGGGACACGCCCTGCACTCCTACCACTCCAACAAGTATCAGAACCCGATCGATGCCGAATACGTGATCTTCGTGGCAGAGGTGGCTTCCACCTGCAACGAGGCATTGCTGATGGAGCATCTTCTGCAAAAGACCACCGACAAGAAGGAGCGGGCCTACTTGATCAACCACTTCCTGGAGCAGTTCCGCACGACCCTCTACCGTCAGACCATGTTTGCCGAGTTTGAGCTGATTCTGGGTCAGCTCAACCAGCAGGGCGTAGCCCTGACTGCGGAGCGGATGTGTGAAGAATACAAAAAGCTGAATCATCTCTATTTCGGCGACGACATCGTTCTCGATGACGAGATTGCCTATGAGTGGGAGCGGATTCCGCACTTCTATTATAACTACTACGTCTTCCAGTACGCCACCGGCTATTCTGCCGCGATTGCCCTGTCCCGCCGCATCCTGCGCGAGGGCGAGCGCGCTGTGAAGGACTATATCGGCTTCCTCTCTGGCGGCTGCAGCAAGGACCCCATCGATCTTTTGAAGGGCGCCGGTGTGGATATGTCCAGCCCTGAGCCTGTGAATCAGGCACTGGCCCTCTTTGGCGAGCTGATTGATGAGATGGAGGAGCTGATGGCCGAATGAGCGCCGCCTGGATTCCGGTCTTTCATCATTTTGAGAACGGGAACATCTTTACCGGCTCCTGCAGGAACTTCCGATATAAAATCACGCCTAACGTGGTGATGGCGACCCCCAAGGAGGTTGACCACGCTGCCAGCTCCATCAAGGCGGAATACTGGCACGGCCCTTTGAGCTACGAATACAGCTCCATCGAGGGCGAGAAAGAGTTCCCAATGTCCCAGGAGGGTCGCGCAGAAATGCTGTCCTGGCTGGAAGAAAACCTGTAAAGAGTTCGCTTTCGGATAAAGAGACGAGTATGGATTGTCGCCCAAAAAGGAAAAGCTCTATGCTCTGGCTGCTTGAACATGTGAATCAGATATTCTTTTCCGAGCTTGCCCCATATCTTCCGCTTTTGTGCGCGAAACGGCGCGAACGTGTCGGGTCCATTCGGCGGGAGCAGGACCGCGTGCAGTCGGTCCTGGCGGAGCTTCTGCTCCGCCATGCGCTGGCGCAGGAGTATGGTTTCACGGAAATTCCGGCAATCGCGGAGGGGGAGAAGGGAAAGCCGTTCTTCCCGGGCCGGTCGGATCTTCACTTCAACCTCTCCCATTGCGGGACCGCCGTTGCCTGCGCCCTGGACGCCGCCCCTGTGGGGGTCGACGTCCAGGAGTACCGCAAGCTGCGCAGGGCGGCTGCCCCCCTGGCCGCTACGGACCGGCTTCAGCCCGTTGATCCTGTATGCGAGGACAGGCATCGTTTATCCACGCCGCCCGCTTACCGCATTTTGTCCGGTACGGAACGCGCCTGGGTCGAGGCGGGGGATACCCCGGAGGAACAGGACCGCCGCTTCACCGCCGTCTGGACCTGCAAGGAGGCCTTCGGCAAGGCAACCGGGAAGGGTATTCACTATGAGATGAAGGACACTGAGTTTCTCCCCGGCAAAAAGCCGTGGCGGCAATACGGATATTGTTTTCAGCAATTCTGGTGCCCCGATGCCGTTCTTACGCTTTGCGCAAGCGCCCCTTTGCCCTGCATAGTTGTAAACAGGAAGGACATTTCAGAATTGAGGTGATACTGTGAGGCATTTTCTGATCGTTGTGGATATGCAGACCGATTTCATCAACGGCTCGCTCGGCACCCCGGAGGCGGTCGCCATCAAGGCTGCCGCCGTGCAAAGGATCAAGTCCTTCGACGGCGAAATCATCGCCACGCTGGATACCCACCGCGTCGACTATCTCCAAACCGCCGAAGGAAAGAAACTCCCCGTTTCGCACTGTGTCAGGGGGACGCCCGGTTGGCAGTTGGACGGAGATATTCGCGGCGCCCTCGAGCTGCGGGGTTATGTCGCGGTTGAAAAGCCGACCTTTGGTTCTCTGATCTTGCCGCAAATCATCGAGGACAATGCGGCAGGCGAGGACTTCGACATGACCCTGATCGGTCTTTGCACTGATATTTGTGTGGTTTCCAACGCGCTTTTGCTAAAAGCGCGCTTCCATGAGAAACAGATCTTTGTGGATTCCGTCTGCTGCGCCGGCGTGACGCCGGAAAAACACAGAGCCGCGCTCGAGGTGATGAAATCCTGCCAAATCAACGTGATAGGAGCGTAACGATGTTTGACGTACAGAAAGTGACAGAATCCTGCGTTCAATGGATTCGGGATTTTTTTGAAGATAATGGCCCCGGCTGCAACGCCGTTTTGGGCATTTCCGGAGGCAAGGACAGTTCCGTTGCCGCAGCCCTCTGCGTTGAGGCCCTGGGAAGAGACCGGGTGATCGGCGTGCTTATGCCGAACGGAGAACAGCATGATATTGACATGGCCCACCTGCTCTGCGATCACCTGGGCATTGAAAACTATGTTGTGAATATCCATGACGCTGTGGAAGGGATCAAAAACGCCATTCCGGAAGGGCTGGCGCTCTCCGCCCAAAGCCTGACGAACCTTCCGCCCCGGATCCGCATGGCCACAGTCTATGCCGTGAGCCAGAGCCGCAACGGCCGCGTGGTCAATACCTGTAACCTCTCCGAGGACTGGGTGGGCTACTCCACCCGTTACGGCGACGCCGCCGGTGATTTCAGCCCCATGTCCCACCTGACGGTCCAGGAGGTCAAAGCTGTGGGCCGGTATCTTGGCCTGCCTGAGGTCCTTGTCGAGAAGGTTCCCATTGACGGGCTCTGCGGTAAGACAGACGAGGACAACCTGGGCTTCACCTATGCCGTGTTGGATCGCTATATCCGTACCGGCGAAATTGACGATTCCAAGGTCAAGGAACGCATCGACTCTCTGCACAAGCGGAATCTGTTCAAGCTCTCCATGATGCCTGCGTTTGACTACGGCATCGAGACAAAGGCCGATTGACCCGGAAAGAGGTACGCTGATGCGAGCGAACTACCACACGCATACGCCGCGATGCAACCATGCCGACGGCCAGGAGCGTCGCTACATCATCGCGCTCTGGAGGGCCGTCTGGTGGAGCTGGGTTTTTCCGATCACACGCCGTTTTTTTTCGATGAGCCGGACTACTATTTTTCCTTCCGCATGCGGCCGGAGCAGCAGGAGGACTATGTTGAGACGCTAAGCGATCTGCGAAAGGAATATGAAGGCAGGATCCGGATCCGCATCGGTCTGGAGACTGAGTATTATCCGAAGCTATTTTCGCGCCTAATGGACTTTCTTCGGCAGTTTTCACTGGATTATCTGCTTCTGTGTCAGCATGCGCTGTATAACGAGACCGAGAGTGTATTTTCCCCCCGTGCCTACCTCCAGCGAGAAGCTGCTGGATCAATACCGCGGTCAATCTATGGAAGCCCTGGAAACCGGCCTGTTCTCCTGCTTTGCACACCCGGACCTGTTCTTCTTTACCGGCGATCCAAAGGTTTATGAGCGACAAATCCGCGCTATCTGTCGGCGGGCTTCGGAGTTAAAGGTCCCCTTGGAGTTCAATCTTTTGGGCTTTGCTACGAATCGGCACTACCCGGATCCGATCTTTTGGCGGATCGTGGGAGAGGAAGGCGGCACGGTCATCCTCGGAAGCGACGCGCACAGACCGGTTGATACCTGGAATCAGGAGTTGATCTCCCGTGCTGAAACCATGCTGGCT
>CALYTU010000102.1 GCA_945487445.1 uncultured Clostridia bacterium
ACGGATTTCTCACTTCGTTCGAAATGACAGATGGGGCTACTGAATAGATACCTCACAATGAGATATTTCCTATTCCGCAAAATATCGGTCGATTGCCTCCACCAGCTTGCCGCGGGCCTGCTCCATGTCTACGCCGCGAAGCTGGGCGCCGGCGGTGGCGGCATTGCCGCCGCCCCCAAGAGGCTCCAGGATGACCTGCACGTTTATGGTGCCGATGGAGCGTGCGGAAATGAAAGTGGCTCCCTGCTGGCGGAAGAGAACGAAGGCAGCGCGGATGCCGTCGATGCTCAAAAGCTCGTCCGCCGCCTGCCCCGCCAGGGCGCGGTTGACTTCCTCGCGGGCGCAGGTGATGGCAATATTGTCGCGGTAAACCTTGGCGTCCTCGATGATGTGGTAGCGCCGAACTGTCTCGTCAAAGCCGCTTTGGAACAGGCGCTTGACATCCACGGGATCCACGCCCTGATAGCGCAGGAAAGCAGCGGCCTCGAAGGTCCGGCTGTTGACGCGGACGGTAAAGCCCTTGGTGTCCAGCACGATTCCCGCCATCAGCGCGGCAAGCTCGCAGGGCAGAATGGTCTTGGCGTCGACGGTATAGGTCAGAAGCTCCGTGACCAGCTCGCTCGCGGAAGAGGCAAAAGGCTCGTGGAGGTTCAACGCCGCATTATTGATATAGTCCGCAGCCCGGCGGTGGTGGTCGATGACCGCCACGCGGTTCATGGATTCCAGCAGATCCCTGCTCTCCACCTGGTCGGGACGGTTGGTGTCCACCACGATGAGCAGGCTCTTGGCATCGGCCATCAGCAGGGCGTCCTGAGCCGAGAGGAAAACGTCCTGATATTGGTTGTCAGCGCGGATCAGCGCCAACAGCCTCGGGGCCGAGCAAGTGGCCTCCTCGACCACGATGTTAACCTTCTTGCCCAGGCTGCGGCAGAGCGCAGCCACGCCGCAGGCTGCGCCGAGGGCATCGGCGTCCGTGTTCCTGTGACCCATCAAAAAGACGCGGCTGGCCTGTTGGATCAGGGCAGAGAGGGAGGAGGCCATTACGCGGGATTTCACCTTGCTGCGGCGCTCGGTCTCCACGGAACGTCCGCCGTAGAAGGAGAAGTCGTACTTGTCCTTGATGACGGCCTGATCGCCGCCCCGGGACAAGGCCATCTCCAGCGCCAGGGCCGCGAAATCATAGTTCTCCTGAAAGCCGTCGCCGTCCTTGCCCACGCCAAAGGACAGCGTGGCGGCGATGCCGCTGGGGTTTGTGACCTCGCGCGCGTTCTCGAGCAGGGAGAATTTTCCTTCGGTGATCCGGAAGAGGTCTTTCGCCTCAAAAATGAACAAAAAACGGTTGCGCTCCAGCTTCCGCAGCAGACCGCCGATTTTGTCCGCCCAAGCGCTGATGCGCTCATTGAGCGCGGCGTTCAGGTTGGATACGCCGGTGTCGTTGAGGTTGTTGGTGAGCTCGTCATAGTTGTCGATCAGGATGATGGAGACCACCGGACGGGAGCGGATGAACTCGTCACGCGTGTCGAGCAGCTCCGTGCAGTCGATCCAGACAAGCTGCGCAACGGTTCCAGCCCCCGGCTCGCTCTTGGGAACAAAGCCCAGGCACCGGAAGCGCCGGTCCCGGATCTGAAGCTCGTCGGGTGCCTCCAGCTTACCGGATCTGAGCCAGTCCAGATGCAGCTCTGGAAAAACCGTCGACACAGACTGACCCACGCGGGACTCCAGGGAATTCAATGCCTTTTGCAGTTGGCGGTTATGCCAGAGGATCTCTCCGTCCTCCAGGCGCACCACTGCCATTGGCCATGGGGCAGTAACGGAGACGTCCTTGCTGAGATTGTCCACGGCGGTCTGGACGTTGGCTGCGATGCCGTTGACCCGCTGGCGCGTAACAGCCAGATCCAGGACCAGCAGCCCCACCGCCGCGGCAGCCAGGGCCGCTGCCATGCCGTAATCACGCCGCGCGCCCGAGACGACGCTGAAAATCAGCAAAACGGCGGTCACTATGTATGCCTCGTTCCGCAAAAGACGTTTGACACTTCGTTCCATGGTAACTCCTCAGGCCAAGATGGCTTATCGTAATTTGAATATGAGTATAACCCGTACCTTATACTATAACAGATAAAAACAAAATATGCTATACAAAAATACAAAAAAAGGGCTTTTTTTGTATTTCTGATACTGTTATGAAATGACAGTATCAGCAGCATAAAGAGAACTGCCCCGGCCGGAGGCCGGGGCAGGCGCGTCATTCCGTCAGCGCAGCGCGACGGTCGCGGAAGAGCAGGGTGATGCACCAGATACCGGCAATGGCCACGATGCCATAGATGATCCGGCTGAGCAGAGCGCCCTGACCGCCGCCGATCCAGGCGACGAGATCAAACTGAAACAGGGAGATCAAACCCCAGTTCAGAGCGCCGATGATGACGAGCAGCAGCGCCGCAGTATCCATAATGATTGCCTCCTTATCATGATTTGGATGGTGTCAGTATGTCCTGTAGAACGAAATTCTATACATACATGCTATTTTTACAATTTTTCATGGCATTTTTTACATGTTCCGGTTGCAAACGGAAAATAGATTTGTTATAATTCACTTACCGATTACAAAAGGGGGATCTACCAAAATGAACGCTTTTTTACCTGCTGACATTCTTCTGCCTCGCGACGTTCCCATGGAAAAGTGGGCCGTCATCGCCTGTGATCAGTTTACCTCCGACCAGAAGTACTGGGACCGGGTCCGGGCCAACGCCGCAGGCAGCGCTTCCACCATCAATCTCATCCTCCCCGAGGCCGAGCTCGGCACGCCGAAGGAGGCGGAACATACCGCTCTGATTAACAAAACCATGGGTGAATACCTCCGGAACGACGTTTTCACCTGCTATCCCCACAGCCTGGTGCTGGTGGAGCGCACCCTGGAGAACGGCTCCGTCCGCCTGGGCCTGATGGGTATGGTCGATCTGGACGCCTATGACTATTCCACCGGCTCCACCTCTGCCATCCGCGCCACGGAAAAGACCGTGGTCGAGCGCATTCCGCCCCGCCAGCGGGTCCGCCGCGACGCACCGCTTGAGCTTCCCCACATCCTGATGCTGGCTGACGACCACGACAAGGTCCTAATTGAGCCCATCGCCGCTAAAAAGAGTTCCCTGAAAAAGCTTTATGACTTCGACCTCATGGAGGACGGCGGTCACATCGTGGGCTATCTCGTCGATGGCGAGGAGGTCAAGGCCTTCGAGCAGCGTCTGGCAGACTACACGGCCAATGTGGGCAAGAAGTACGAGGGTCTGCCCGGCGTGCCCATGGTCTTTGCGGTAGGCGACGGCAATCACAGCCTTGCCACCGCGAAGAGCTGCTATGAGGAGCTCAAGGCCCAGAACCCCGGTGTGGACCTTTCCAACCATCCCGCCCGCTTCGCTCTGGTGGAGCTGGAAAACATTCACGATCCGGCTCAGGTCTTTGAGCCCATTCACCGCGTGATCTTCAACACCAACCCCGAGGCCCTGCTCAATGAGCTCGAGCAGACCTGGTGCGCCGAAGGCGGCTTCCCCGTCCAGTGGTACATCGGCGAAAAGTCCGGCACCGTGTATCTGGACAAGGCCAAGAGCCAGCTCGCGGTCGGCGCCCTGCAGAGCTTCCTCGACAAGTACCTCAAGGAGCATGAAGGCGAGATCGATTACATCCATGACGATGACGTGCTGGTGGGCCTTGCCAAGCAGGACAAGGCCATCGGCTTCCTGCTGCCGACGATGGAGAAGAGCCAGCTCTTCCGCGGCGTCATCGCAGACGGCATTTTGCCCAGAAAGACCTTCTCCATGGGTCATGCCCGGGAGAAACGGTACTATCTGGAAGCCCGCAAAATCAAGTGACGGTCCTGCGGGAAACCGCCTGGGGCAAGCTGAATCTGACCCTGGATGTCCTGGGCAGCCGCCCCGACGGTTATCATGAGCTGGAGATGGTGATGATCTCCGTCTCCCTGGGCGACCGGCTCTCTGTGGAGCTGGAAACGGGCGGAGATTGGTCTGTCACCTGCGATCTGCCCGGCATCCCCACGGGAGCGGACAATCTCTGCTGGAAGGCCGCCAGGATCTATTGCGACGCCGCTGGGATCGACCCTGCGGGTCTGCGGGTCCACATCCGGAAAAGCATCCCCGTCCAGGCGGGGATGGCCGGAGGCAGCAGCGACGCCGCCGCCGTCCTCCGGGCCCTGAACCGGCACTACGGGCGCTTTTCTGACGGGCAGCTGCGTGATCTGGGTCTGTCTGTTGGCAGCGATGTGCCCTATTGTCTTTTCGGCGGCACAGCCCTGGCCAGGGGGCGCGGCGAGGTTTTGACTCGCCTGCCCGATCTGCCGGGAGAGCTGTATTTCGTTCTGGTCAGGCCGGATTTTACGGTCTCCACACCGGCCCTGTTCAGGGAGATCGACGCTGCAGGCGTCACCGCCCGCCCCGACACGGAGGCCATGGTTTCCGCCATCCGTCGGGGGGACCGGAACGCCATCGGCGCAAACCTGCAAAACGCCTTTGAACCTCTGGTGGCGGCCCACTATCCCATTGTAGAGTCCCTTCGGCGGGTCCTGCTGGCCCACGAAGCCGTCGGCACCCGATTGACAGGAACCGGCTCCGTGGTCTTCGGCCTGTTTTGCAGCAAATTCAAGGCGGCCGCTGCCGCGCTGGAGCTCCGGGAGCTCTGCTCGGAGGTCCATCTGGCAGAAGCCTGCCCCGCGCCGCAGCCCGCCGGCTGAAAAGAGCTGAAAAGAAACGAATGATATTAAGATCCCATAAAAATGATTGAAAAAACTTGCGAGCAGAAATTGCGCCAGACGAGGCGGAGGACGCAGGCGGGCTTGACGCCCGGAAAGGACGACAACGAAGTATGGCACATTATCTGCCGGAAGAGAATAAAGGTTTCTATGGGAGCTTCGTATTAAACACAAGCGATTGATTGCTCAAAAATCGGGTAGTAGGTCACCCATTAGTTGAGTGACCGACCTCCCACACCACCGTGCGTACGGTTCCGTACACGGCGG
>CALYTU010000103.1 GCA_945487445.1 uncultured Clostridia bacterium
AAAAAGGAACGGATTTCTCACTTCGTTCGAAATGACAGATGGGGCTACTGAATAAATACGACAAAAGGAGAAAAGAAAGGAATGTTTCCGCATGACATCCTTCGTGCTCAAGCTCTTTGCCATGATTTTCATGCTGGTAGATCACATTGCAATTCTGCTTTTTCAACACGGGAACATAGATCCCAACCTGTACACACTCATGCGTACCCTTGGACGCTTTGCCTTCCCAGCCTATGCTTTTCTGCTGGCTGAAGGGTTTCGTCACATTAAGCAGGAGCCTGCCCGTCTGCGCGGCCACGCGACACTGCTGCTTTTGCTGACTGTTTTGAGTGAGTTGGCCTTTGATTGGTTCGACCACGGTGTGATCAGCTACACGCGCTCGCAAAGTGTGATGTTCACCCTGCTGCTGGGATTTTCCGGCCTCTGGCTGGCTGAGAGCTGGCGGGGAAAGCCCTGGGTGCAGGCGGCTGTTTTCCTGCTTGCCGGCATGACCGGGCTTATGATCGGAGCGAACTATCGGCTTACCGGGGTTTTGCTGATTTTTGCATTCGCCTGGTATCTGGACCGTTTTGAAGCCTGGCGCTATGGCAGGCGGCTGGTGACGATGCTGGGCGTCATGGCACTCTATTACCTGCTCTACTGTTGGATGAACGCGAACTTCAGCGGCCCGGCTGCCATCTGGGAGCAGATGAGCATAATGGGCATTTACGGCCTCCCTCATCTGCTGCTCGTTCCCATCCTGGCGTCCTACAACGGCAAGCTTGGGTTCCGCAGTCGCACCCTTCACCGCTGCTACCAGTGGTTCTATCCGGTTCATCTTGCCATTTTAGGTCTGATCGCTCAGTTACTTGGGTGATTGAATCATTCCGATTGGAAACCGTAGAAAGAGGCTTTTGCATGCAAACACTGATTGAACTTTATGATGAGCGTCCGCTCGAAAATGTGCTCGGCGTGGAGGTTTTTCGCCCGGATCGGGTCGTCTATGTCTGCCCGGAGCGCGTGGCGAAGGACCATGCGCTGCAACGTCGCTTGCGTGATTTTTATACGCACCGCGGTCAGAAGATACAGGTTGAATTTGTGAAGGCGGACGTCTATCGCGCAGACGCGATCCTGAAAACGCTGCGTGGGATTGTGGCCCGCTTTCCCGATTGCGCGGTGGACATTACCGGCGGCACGGACGCGGTGCTCTATGCAGCGGGGATGCTTGGCTCGGAGCTGGGCGTACCGGCCTTTACATACAGCCGCCGGAAAAACTGCTTTTACAACATTCACAACGCGGATTTTGCCGATGGACTGCCATGCGAGGTGGTCTACTCTGTGGAGGACTGCTTCCGAATGGCCGGGGGCTCTGTCCGCACCGGCCGTGTGGACAATGGAATTCTGCGCCGATACCTGGATGACATTGACCCGTTTTTCCGCCTCTTTTTGAAGTACCGTCGGCAATGGGTCAGTGTGATCGGTTTCCTTCAGCGTGTCTCGCGAGCTCCGTCTGATGCGGCTCCTTCTCTGACCGTCCATGGCGGTTACAGCGTCAAGAGCGAGCGCGGCGGAAGGATCGAGGCCCCGGAGGAGGCGCTGCGCGATATGAAGAAAATCGGCTTTATTAAAAACCTCTCACTCGACCGAGAGGACGGCGTTCGCTTCACTTTCCGGGACGAACAGATTCGCCATTGGCTCCGGGATGTTGGGAGCGTACTGGAGCTCTATGTCTATAAAACCTGTTCGGATTTGGGCCTGTTTGATGATGTGCGGCTCAGCGCCGTGGTGGATTGGGAGGACACGGAGCCGGCGAAGGCTGTCTCCAATGAGCTGGACGTTATGTGCACCCGCGGCGTAACGCCTGTCTTTATCAGCTGCAAGACCGGGGAGGTCAGAACAGAGGCGCTCAATGAGCTTGCCGTTTTACGAGACCGCTTTGGCGGTCGTGTGGCCCGCGCTGCTGTCGTCACCGCGGAGCGGGGCGGTATCCCCATGCGAAACCGTGCGGCGGAGCTGAACATCCAGGTTATCGACCTGGAGGATCTGAGCGCGGGACGACTGGGCAAACGGATCAGAAAACTAATCAACGGATCATTTTCAGGGAGGAATTTGCCATGAAACAACACATTACCGTTCTTTGTCTTTTGCTGGCGGCTGCGATGCTGCTGTCCGCCTGTGCCCTGATCGCGGGGCCAACGTCAAAAGAGTCCACGCAAACAAAGCCGACAGACACGCAAACCGCTTCCGTCGCCGACTCTGCTGAAACGCCTCCTCAGACCGATCCAGCCGACTGGAGCGAGCTCATCGGCAGAGGCGGTGTGGGGACCGTCCTGCCGGATTTTATCGTCACCGCAGCCGACGGCAGCACGTTCACGCTTTCTGAAGCGCTGGCTGATCACAAGCTTGTTCTGATTAACCTCTGGGCCACATGGTGTGGGCCATGCGTCGGGGAGTTTTCCTTCCTTGAGGAGGCTTATCAGACCTACGGTGACCGTGTTGCTGTGATCGCGCTGAGCGTGGAGCAGACCGATACGCTTGATGTGCTTCGCGACTTTGCGCAGAGCAAGGGCCTGAGCTTTTCCCTTGCCCGGGATGAGGAGCGGCGGCTGATGAGGACCTTCCACGTCACCAACATTCCAACGAGCCTGCTTGTCAATCAAAACCGTGAGGTCGTTTGGCTCGGGACCGGAGCCATGGCCTCCGCGCAGGGATTTCAAGATCTCTTTGACGACTACCTGCAAGGCGGCGACATTCAGAACACGGCTTATGCCGTACGGATCGTCGATCAGAACGGCGACCCCGTTCCCGGAGTAATTGTCAATTTCTGCACGGATACCGCCTGTACTCCCGTCACCTCCGATCAGAACGGTCAGGCGGTCTATACTGGCCAACCTTATGCCTATCATGTGCAGGTCCTCTCCGTTCCGGAGGGCTACGACTATACCGGTGAGGCAGAAATGGTCCTCCTTGCCGGGGGAGACGAAGTGACCGTCACGGCCACAAAGCTCGGATGACGCGGCGTGCCCAGGTCCGCAAATACGCGGGTAACGCTCTGGCAGGATTGACCCTTCTGCTGGCTGCGGGACTGTCCGGCACAGTGCTGATGCTCTGGCTGGAGGGCGCCGCATTGCGTCAGGCCGACCCTTCCGCCGAAATCTTTACCCCGGCTGCTGCAGGGAGTCGCCTTCGGTGGCTGATTCCCGTTCTGGTCCTGTGGCTGACCGCGTGGTTGACGGCGGTTTTCGCCGGACGCGGACGCCGTGAGAGCGTGCCTGGCTGCGCGGCGAACCGTGTCAAAAGCGGGGAGACTACCCCGGAGCGGCGAGTTTGCTGGCCTTGGTTTGGCCTTCTGGCTCTGGCCGCGGTGTTGATCGTCCTCGGCGTGCTGAACGGCGGCCTGCGCGATGTTCTGGTCAAAGCCACAAATATCTGTACGGAGTGTATCGGCCTTGGATAAGTTTAAGCTTTGGTGGCAGGACCGCCGCCCCACAACCCGCCGCCTGATCCAGCTCTATACAGCCCTGCTCTATAACGCACATCTCAAGGGCTTTGCCAAGGGAGAAATCTACCGTGGCAGGAGCAAGGCCATCTGCGTGCCGGGGCTCAACTGCTATTCCTGTCCGGCCGCGGTCGGGGCCTGTCCGCTTGGCGCTCTGCAAAACGCTGTGGCCGCCTCGGCAACCCGCCCCGCGTTTTATGTAGTGGGCGTGCTGCTGCTCTTCGGTCTGTTTTTCGGTCGGGTGATCTGCGGCTGGGCCTGCCCCATGGGCCTGATCCAGGAGCTTTTGCACAAGTTGCCCACGCCGAAGCTCAAAAAGAGCCGTCTGACGCGGGCCTTGAGTTGGGTCAAGTATGGGCTTCTGTCCGTGTTCGTGCTGGCGATTCCGCTGTACTACGCGGTTCGACGCGTCCCCTTGCCCGCGTTCTGCAAGTATATCTGTCCCGCCGGGACCCTGGAGGGCGCACTTGGGCTTCTGCTCCATCCCGCAAACCGGGATAAGCTGGGCATGCTGGGGCTGATTTTCACCCGGAAGTTTCTGGTCTTGGTGCTGATTTTGACGGCCTGCGTGTTTGTCTATCGGGCGTTTTGCCGCTTTTTCTGCCCTCTGGGCGCCATCTATGGGCTTATGACGCGCCTGGCTCTGGTGGGCGTCAAGCTGGAACGCAGCCTGTGTACCGACTGCGGCGCGTGCCGCCATGTCTGTCCCATGGACATTCTTTCCCCAGGCGACCGGGAGTGTATCTCCTGCGGCAGGTGTATCGGGCGTTGTCCGACGGCAGCGATCACCCTGCGCGCGGGAAAAGCAGTGCTGAGCGGGACGAATACCGCCCCAGCCGGCATAAAGCCCCGGCGGTGGACACGGCTGCTTGCCTGGATGCTTGCCCTTATGCTCCTGGGTGGCGCAATGGCGTATTACAATTCGTCTGCGGGCGCCGCGGCGGAAGCACCTCCCGGCAGCACGGACGCGGCCGGGGAGGACGCGGGCAGCGCTGTCGGTCAAAGGCTGCCGGACTTCACCGTGACGCGGGTGGACGGCGGGATCTTTCGTCTTTCGGAAACGCGCGGCCAGGTTGTGGTATTGAACCTTTGGGCGACCTGGTGCGGGCCCTGTGTGCAGGAGCTACCCTTGTTTGACAAGTTCGCCAGCGACCATGGTGACGCGGCTGTGCTTGCGATTCATTCCGGCCCCATTGTCGAGGACGTCCCGGCGTGGCTGGCGCAGCATGACTACGCGATCCCCTTTGCCATCGACCCGGACGGCAAGCTGACAGCCTTGCTCGGTGCCTCCGCCATGCTGCCCCACACCGTGGTTTTGGACGAGAACGGCATCGTGGTTTACAACGCGCCCGGCTCCGTCACGGCGGCGCTGCTGGAGGAGCTGTACAGCCGTGCAAAATGAGAGCTGGTCATCAAAAAATAGGGTATCTATTCAGTAGCCCCATCTGTCATTTCGAACGAAGTGAGAAATCCGTT
>CALYTU010000104.1 GCA_945487445.1 uncultured Clostridia bacterium
ACGGCCTTCCGCATGGCGGCAATGGCTTCGGGCTTGTTGTCCTCAATGCCGATGACGCACGCGGCGTTGGGGAAGAGACGGAGCGTCAGCTCCAGGCCCTCCACGATCCCATCCGCGCGGCTGCGCATGAGTTGGTCGTTGCAGGTGATGTAGGGCTCGCACTCGGCGCCGTTGGCAATCAGATATTGGATCTTCTCCGGCGCCTTGGGGGCCAGCTTGACATGGGTTGGAAAGCCCGCACCGCCCAGGCCGACGATGCCGGCCTCTTTGACGCGGTTGAGGATGTCCCGGTCTGTCAGCCCGGAAAGATCCTGCCGCTGCCCCAGCCCCTCCATGGGGGTATACTTGCCGTCGCTTTCCACGATGACGCATTCTGTCATGGTTCCGGCGATGGTGCGCCGCTTCTCCACGGCCTTCACCGTACCGGAACAGGAGCTGATGACGCAGGCAGAAACGAAGCCGTCGGCATCGGCAAGCTTCTGCCCCACCAGCACCGGATCATTCTTTTTGACGATGGCTTTTGCGGGCTTACCGATATGCTGGGAAAGGGGAAAAACCATCTCGCAGGCCTCGGGATCGAAGCGGCGCAGGGGCACTTCCCTGCTCAGCTCCTTTCGGCCCTTGGGATGGACCCCGCCGCGAAAGGATACACTCATTGTTATCGCCCTCCTGGTTCGGTTCAGACATGGGCGCATTCCTTCCTATCATTTCTCGGAGGTAAAATGCGCCGATAGCTCTCTTGAGATATATACTACCACAGCACGAATATAACTGCAATGACAAATAATACAAATAAAAACAGTTTTCCGGTTAAAGGCCAACAGGAAAAACGAATGACGCCGTTTTCGCGTCGTTTCTTATTCCCTGTCGCGTATCTATTCAGTAGCCCCATCTGTCATTTCGAACGAAGTGAGAAATCCGTTCCTTTTTGCGTAGATAATACGGATTTCTCGGCGATGAATCGCCTCGAAATGACAGGATACTGAACAGATACCCTGTCGCTTGTTTCCTGCTGCCTCAACCCGACAGCGTTCATACGATTCCCGCCGCGCGAGCATTCTCCGTTGTTTCATGCTCTCCCACAAATTCGGGTTGTTTTCCGGTACGCCCCGCTTTGATTGCCATATACTGGTATGAGGAGATGAAACGATGACAACAACATATTTGCTGGCCGGAGGAGATCGACGGCAATTCTGGCTCTCCCGGCTTCTTGTACCCAGGGGCCGGGTTTTTACCCTGGGGGTCCCCGGACTGGACAACAACCTGCCCGACCGCCCGGCGGACGTACTGATTCTGCCCACGCCCTGCCTGAACAAGAAAGGACGGTTCCATGGGGCGGGAGAGGGCTTGGATCCGGCGGAGCTGCTGGGATATTATGACCTGCACACCCGGGTATACGGCGGGGCCCTGCCCGCTGATCTGTCCGAACGTCTGCCCGGCTGCGGGCCGGTATGGGACCTGCTCTCGGACGCGACCCTCGCCGCCGTCAACGGCAGACTGACCGCTGAGGCGGCGGCCGCGCTGGCGGCGGAGCGGCTGGAAGGCTCGCTCTTCGGGCTGGATTGCACGGTTTTGGGCTATGGGCGGATCGGCAAGCCGCTTGCAGACCTGCTGGGAGGCTGTCACGCCCGGGTGACAGTGGCAGCCCGGCGCGAGGCGGTCCGCGCGGAGGCGGCCCAGCGCGGGTTTGCTGTCTGTGGGTTTGAGACCGTCCCTGCCGCCTGTGATGTGATCTTTAACACAGTCCCCGCGCCGGCGCTGGACCCGGCGACGCTGGCAACACTCGGACCCGACTGCCTGTGGGTGGAGTTGGCTTCCGTACCGGGCGGTCTTCCTGCCAGATACGCGCCGGCGTTCTGTGTTCTCAACGGAAATTCCCTCCCCGGAAGGCGGCTGCCCCGCTCCGCCGCGGCGGCCCTGCTGGAGGGCATCGCGCGAAAGGAGATAACCTATGAGAACTGAAACTCTGGGCTTTGCCCTTTGCGGTTCGTTTTGCACCTTTGAGCCCGTCCTTGCGGCGCTGACCCGCCTGAGTCGGGAATATGAGACGGTTCAGCCGATCATGTCTGCTGCTGCCGGGAGCATCGACAGCCGCTTCGGCGCTTCGGCAGATTTTCGCGCCAGAATCGAGGCCATCTGCCGCCGCCCCATTTGGGACAGCCTGAGCCAGGTGGAGCCCATCGGTCCGAAGAAGCTGCTAGATCTTCTGGTAATCGCACCCTGCACGGGAAATACCCTTGCGAAGCTGGCCACCGGCGTGGCCGATACGCCCGTGACCCTGGCCTGCAAGGCACATTTGCGCAATGGCCGGCCGGTTGTGCTGGCCGTGTCCACCAACGACGGCCTGGCTGCCAACGCCAGGAGCATCGGCACCCTTTTGGACCGAAAGCATCTCTATTTCGTTCCCTTCGGCCAGGACGACGCCACCAGAAAGCCAACCTCCCTGGTGGCCGATATGGCCCGCATCCCTGAGACAGTCGCGGCAGCGCTGGAGGGACGGCAGCTGCAGCCGATGCTTGTCTGATCCTGTGGCAGCCGGAGAACAGCGAGACAATAGAAAACAGGCAATAGGAGAACGGCGAAACACCAACGCCGTTTTCATCTATTGCCTATTGCCTGACCACGATTACCCGAAAACTATTCCCTGACTACGATGATCGGATCTCCGGCTTGCAGAATTTGAAGATATACCGTTGCGTGAAAAGCGGGGAGCTGCTCGGATTCAGACGTCTCTTCCGAAGACGCCTCTTCCTGTTCATATCGCAGGATATGACTGTACTGCTGACGCCGGCAGAAGGGGCAGCCGTAGGCGGCGTCGCCGGTGCGGTAATCAATCTCATGGCCGGTTCTGTCGCCGGAACGGCCGTCATAGTCCTGGTGAGCTGCCACGCAGCCGCCCTCGCCCATGCAGATTTCGGCATGCTCGCCGAGCTTGACCAGGATATCGCCCCGCTGGGGTTCGACCGCGCCTTTGCGATAGACGGTAAAGCCCATCTCCGGGAGCTCCGCGATCATGCCGCCGGTGGAAAGATAATGATCCAGCGGAAAGCCGCCCTCCATCAGGGCCGTGCAGACGAAGGAGGTGCAGTCATAGTCGGGCCCGTAGCGGTTGGCCTGACTGTAGCCGTGGCTGTCGTCTTCGGCAATGGCAAGCGCCCAAACCAGCATTGCCTCGACTTTGGATTGTTGGGAGCTGGTTTCGACGGTCTCCGGGACAATGATCACCATAGCTTCCGCCGCATAGGCGGTGAAGATCATGAAGGAAATCAAAAACAGAGTGAGCAACAGGGTGGCGAATCTTCTCATTGGGATCCTCCGATTTTCGTATAGTATGATTATACCATATTATGCCATATTTTGCAAGCAAAAAAATACAGAGTGTTTACAAGTTTTTTCAACGTTGTAAACACTCTGTACCCAGCCGCGGGGCAGCGGCTGCTTAGCGGATGATGAGGCCGTCGCCGGCCACGTCCAAAGTCAGCTCGCTGCCGGGGGCCACATTGCCCCGAAGGATACATTTTGCGATCATGGTCTCCACCGTGTGCTGCACATAGCGGCGCAGGGGACGCGCGCCGAAGGCGGGATCGAAAGCCGCGTCTACGATGAAGGACTTGGCCGCGTCGGTCAGCTCACAGCGGAGCTGCTTGTCCAGAAGCCGCTTGTTGAGCTGGGCGATCTGCAGGTCGATGATCTTGAAGATATTATCCTTGGTCAGGGGTTTGTAGAAGACGATCTCATCGAGCCGGTTCAAAAACTCCGGACGGAAGGTTTTTTTCAGCAGGACATCTACCTGCGCCCTGGCCGCCTCGCTGATCTCGCCGTTTTCGTCAATGCCGTCGAGGATATAGGGCGAACCCAGGTTAGAGGTCAGAATGATGATCGTGTTCTTGAAGTCCACGGTGCGGCCCTGCGAATCAGTCACGCGGCCATCGTCCAAAACCTGGAGCAGGATATTAAAAACGTCGGGGTGTGCCTTCTCCACCTCGTCAAAGAGGATGACGGAATAGGGCTTGCGGCGGACTGCCTCGGTGAGCTGACCGCCCTCTTCGTACCCCACATAGCCGGGAGGCGCTCCGATCAGGCGGGAGACGGAGAATTTCTCCATATATTCGGTCATGTCGATGCGGACAATATTCCGCTCGTCGTCAAAGAGATCGGCTGCAAGCGCCTTGGCAAGCTCCGTCTTGCCAACGCCTGTGGGTCCCAAAAAGAGGAAGGAACCGACGGGACGGTTGGGGTCCTGGATTCCGGCGCGGGAGCGCTGAATGGCCTCGGTGACAACACGGACCGCTTCCTCCTGGCCCACGACCCGGCGGTGGAGCCGCTCGTCCAGATGCAGAAGCTTCTCCCGCTCGCCCTGTACCAGTTTGGCCACGGGGATCCCGGTCCACCGCTCAATGATTCTGGCGATCTCCTCCTCCGTCACGCGGTTGCGGAGCAGACTTTGCTCCCGGGCGTTCTGGGCCAGACGTTCCTCCTCCTCGAGCTGCTTTTTCGCCTCGGGCAGATCGCCGTACTTGAGCTTGGCGGCAGCCTCCAGATCGTAGGCCTGCTCGGCCTTTTCGATCTCGGCGTTGAGGGCTTCGATCCGCTCGCGGAGGGTCTGGACCTTGGCAATGGCGTCTTTTTCGTTCTCCCACTGGGCCTTCATGGCCTTGAACTGATCCCGCAGCTCCGCCAGGTCCTTCTGCAGCTCTGCCAATCGGCCACGGCTCAGCTCGTCCTCCTCGTTTTTGAGGGCGGCCTCCTCGATCTCCATCTGAATGATCCTGCGCCGGACCTTGTCGAGCTCCGTGGGCATGGAGTCCATCTCTGTGCGGATCATGGCACAGGCCTCGTCGATCAGGTCAATGGCCTTGTCGGGCAGGAAACGGTCGGTGATATA
>CALYTU010000105.1 GCA_945487445.1 uncultured Clostridia bacterium
AGGCCTCGTCGATCAGGTCAATGGCCTTGTCGGGCAGGAAACGGTCGGTGATATAACGGTCGGAGAGCTTGACGGCGGCGATGATTGCGGGGTCCGTAATCTTGACCCCGTGGAAGACTTCGTAGCGCTCCTCCAAACCGCGGAGGATGGCGATGGTATCCTCCACGGAGGGCTCGTTCACCAGTACGGGCTGGAAGCGGCGCTCCAGCGCCGGGTCCTTTTCGATATACTGCCGGTACTCATCGAGGGTGGTCGCGCCAAGGCAGTGGAGCTCGCCTCTGGCCAGCATGGGCTTGAGCAGGTTGCCCGCGTCCATGGAGCCCTCGGTCTTGCCCGCGCCGACGATGGTGTGCAGCTCATCAATGAAGAGCAGGATCTTGCCGTCGCTCTTTTTGATCTCATTGAGAACGGATTTCAGCCGTTCCTCGAATTCTCCCCGGTACTTGGCGCCGGCGATCAGTGCGCCCATATCCAGGGAGAAAATGGTCTTGTCCTGAAGACTCTTGGGCACGTCGCCCCGGACGATCCGCTGGGCCAGACCTTCCACAATGGCGGTCTTTCCCACGCCGGGCTCGCCGATCAGGACGGGGTTGTTCTTGGTCTTGCGCGAGAGGATGCGGATGACGTTGCGGATCTCCTCGTCCCGCCCGATGACCGGGTCCATCTTCTTGTCTCTGGTCCGCTGGACCAGATCGGTGCCGAATTTCTCAAGCGCCTCATAGGTGTCCTCGGGATTGTCGGAAGTAACCCGCTGATTGCCCCGGACTTCCTGAAGCGCCTGCAAGGCCTCCTCGCGCTGAATTTGATAGGTCTGGAAGAGGGCGCGAACGGCGTTGTCGGGCCGGTCGATCATGGCAAGGAAGATGTGCTCCACGGAGACAAATTCGTCCTTCATGGACTCCGCCACTTCCTCCGCCTGGGAGAAAAGCTGGTCCACTGACCGGGCAATGTAGTATTTCCCCGCCTCCCGGCCCGAGCCGGTGACGGAAGGAAGCTGACGAAGCTTCTCCTGCACGGCTGCTTCCAGACTTTCCGGGGTCTTTCCCATCCGTTTGAGGAGCTGAGGGATCAAGCCGCTCTCCTGCCGCAGCAGGGCCAGCAGCAGGTGGAGCTGCTCGATCTGCTGGTGACTGTGCTCCAGCGCGATGCTCTGGGCATCCTGAATGGCCTCCATGGATCGTTTGGTGTATTTGTTGGCATTCATAACAGTACCTCCTCTTTATGCCGATTTATCCGTAGGGCGGACTGACCGTTGGGCGGCCTGACCTCAGGCCGCCGCCTCCGACGAATTACGGTTTTTGGTTTTAGCACTCAATGCACCAGAGTGCTAATCTCGTTGCCCCCATCATATACCCAACGGAAGGAATTGTCAAGCCCGTTCAAAAAAAGTTTTCAAATAGGTTATGTCAACTTAACACTTTCTTAAAACCTTTTATCTTACATTCTTAATATTTACCGATTACAATACAAGCATACCAAGGTGTTTTCATTTTTCATTCCTCCTTTCTTTTGCTGTTACCCGGGAGCTTACTCCCGGGTAATTTCCTTTCCGGTTATCGGTTGAACGCAGCCTAACATCTGAAGGCGGCCGCAAGCTGCGGCGGAAGCGTTTCAAATCGGACGTAGGGGCGCTCATCGAGCGCCCGATCCGCTGCGGCGGACAATTTGCCGGAGGCAAATCCGACACGGGTGCCGTACCGCCTGCGTTCAGATCGTTTGCTCACGCAAACGATGCTTGCTCTGCAAGCGCGGGCGCTCCATTTTTACTGCGGGAAGCGCCCGCAGCCCGGTGGGCTGCTGCGGATTATCGTGGAGTGCTGCGCTCGGAACGAAATGCCGTGCCTTTTGGCGGCATCGCTCCCACGGCGTGTTTGCTCAGTTAAGCCGATAACCAGAATTTCCTCTTATAATGAAAAAACGACCGCCTTCCCGGGTTGGGAGAGCGGTCGTCTTTTAATCTGATAGTTTGTCGGCAGGCCGGGGAGCGCTTGATCGGATCAGTCCCGGTCCCAGTTGTGCCAGACGTTCTGCACGTCGTCGTCATCCTCGAAGGCGTCGATGAGCTTTTCCATCATCTTGATGTCGTCCTCGTTTTCGAGCTTCTTGTACTCGTTGGGGACCTGCTCGATCTGGGCGGAGACGAAGCTGTACTTCTTGCCCAGCGTGTCGGCCACGGCGTTAAAGTCGTCGGGCTCGGTGTAGACGGTGAAAACATCCTCATCGGGCTCGAAGTCGGCAGCGCCCGCATCCAGGGCGTCCATCATGACCTCGTCCTCTTCATAATCGCCGTCCTCGTTGTCGATGACCAGAACGCCCTTCCGGGTGAAGTTCCAGGCCACGCAGCCGGATGCGCCCATGTTTCCGCCGAATTTGTCGAAGTGATGGCGGACGTTGCCCGCAGTACGGTTGCGGGAGTCGGTCATGGTCTCCACGATAACGGCCACGCCGCTGGGACCGTAGCCCTCGTAGGTGATGGACTCATAGTTGTCGCCGTTGCCCGTGCCCGCGGCCCGCTCGAGCACCCGTTTGATATTATCATTGGGCATATTGGCGGCCTTGGCCTTGGTGATGATGGTGGCCAGACGGGAGTTGTTGTTGGGGTCGGTGGAGCCGCCGCCTTCCTTGACGGCGACGATCATCTCCTTGGCGATCTTGGTAAAAGCGGCGGCACGCTTGGCGTCCTGCGCGCCCTTTGTTTTTTGAATGTTATGCCATTTGGAATGTCCGGACATTGCATTTCATCCCTTCTGTGTGATTTAACTGATATATTTTAGCATATTGTACGGGATTCTGCAACAGTTTTCTTCACAAATACAGAATACAATCTTTACAGATACCGAATACAATCTGCATGCGCGGAGAGGCGGACATCCAGCTCCGGGAACCGGACCGTCAGCTTATCGCGCAGAACGGCGCAGACCGGGGTTTCGGTCTCGAAGTGACCCGCGTCTATCAGGTTCAGACCGAGGGTTACGGCATCGCAGAAACGGTGATAGCCGAGGTCAGCGGTGACAAAGGTATCACAGCCCGCTGCGGCCACGCGCTCAAGATTATCGCCGCAGGCCCCTCCGCCCACGGCCACCCGGCGGACGGGCCTTCCCCCGTCCACGTACCGCAGGCCGGGGCAGGCCAGCCTCTCTTTGACAAAGGCCGCGAAAGCGGGCAGGTCCTGAGGCGCCACGTCTCCCAAGCGGATGAGCCCGGCGGTCTCGCCGTCATCCAGGACTGTGATGTGGCCAAGGCCGAGCCGCTGCGCCAGCACATCGTTGACGCCCCCGGGCGCGCAGTCCAGATTGGTGTGCATGGAGATGACAGCAATCCCCCGCTCCAGGCAGGACAAAGCCGTTTCGGTCATGGGATCGGCGTCGTTGACGTGCTTCTGGGCATGGAAAATGGCGGGATGGTGGGTGACGACCAACTCGCAGCCGAGGGCGGCAGCCTCCTCAACCACGGCGGCAGTGGCGTCCAGGGACACCAGGACCCCGCTGACGGGAGCGTTCTTCCGGCCCAGCAGATGGCCCACATTGTCCCATGGCATTTTGTATGCCTCCGGCGCAAGGGTCCAGAGGTAGTCCAGGATGGTTTGTACGGTCATTGAGTTCCTCCTGCTTCTATCGGCGTGATCCGTGGGGAAAGTCGGCAGGTTTCGTCCAGTGCTTGCTCATAATAGGGGGTGCGGGCGAGGTCGGCAGGGTTGGCGCTCTGCGTAATGCCGGAGACGGTGCGCTCCAGGGCCTGCCGGACCCTGGCAAGGTACTGGGAATAGAGCGGGTCCCCGGCCTGCCGAAGCGCCGGGGAGACATACTGCTCGCCCGGGCTCAGCGCCCGCCCCCGCCCCGGAAGGACACGCATGACGGAATAGAGAAAGCGCCCGTCCCGGACCAGAGACTCAACCTCGATGGCATAGCGCCGTTCACCCAAAAAGCGGCGCAGGTCGTTGGCCGCCGATTGGGGCTGGAGAATCAGCGTCTTGTCCCCGGTTTCCAGCCAGGGCGCGTCCGCCAGAATGCGGGCCATCAGGTCTCCTCCCATGCCTGCCAGCACCAGGACCTCAAAGGCGTTCTTATCAATGTTATGTAAACCGTCGGACCGGATGAACTCCATTCGGTCCGCCACCGCGAAGACGGCGGCATTGGCACGGGCGGATGCCAGGGGCTTTTCCCGCAGGTCGGCGGCAAGGACCCGGCGGCAGATTCCGGCTCGCAAAAGGTGGATGCCCAGAAATCCGTGGTCTGTGCCTACGTCGGCCACGGTGTCGCAGGGGGGCACCAGGTCGGCACAGAGCAAAAGGCGTTTTGAGATCGGCAGTTTCATCAAGTTGATCGCTGTCCTCCTCTTTCAGAAAGACAGGGACGCTGACGCGCCCCTGTCTGTTTGCTTGTTCACTCAGCCTTGGCCTCGTCGAAGGCATTTAGGTGCTTCAAAAACTCGTCCACATCCACACCGTGAACCATGCAGGCCTCCTCCACGGTCTCTCCGCGGGAAGCGGGACAGCCCAGGCAGTGCATGCCGATGGCCATGAACAGAGGCGCGG
Organism: uncultured Clostridia bacterium; assembly: GCA_945487445.1. GTDB lineage: Bacteria > Bacillota > Clostridia > Oscillospirales > Oscillospiraceae > JAFRPC01. The sequence continues at coordinate 4,535 of CALYTU010000105.1, forward strand.
TCTCGGGGGCGATATCCAGAACGTCGCCGATAATCGTATCTTTTTCGATCTTTGCCATTTTGAGATTCTCCTTTGTGTTTATTTGCCTATCATTATAATGGGTATTTCCCAAAAATCAAGTATATATTCCTCTTTTTTCGCGTTTTTCCGAAAAGGCGGGCAACAGTTCCGTTTATCCTTCACGGGCAGCGGCGTGCATGCCGTTGCGGCAATCGGAGATTCGCACGTGGAAGGAACGGATTCTTCACTTCGTTCAGAATGACGGGAAAGGACGAAAGAGCGGAT
>CALYTU010000106.1 GCA_945487445.1 uncultured Clostridia bacterium
TCGTCATTTTGCCGAATCCTCCTGCCCGCAAAATGGTTTGGGCTGAACTGTTACGACAACGCAGAATTCTCCGCAAACACAGGCGCGGTTTTTCTTGCTTTTTCCGTTTCCTTATGGTAAGATAAACTGAATAAAAATGGCCGAGGCAGGTCGGAGAGGAGGGGATCGTGTGCGAAACCTGTGTCGGGCAGCGCTGACGCTGCTTGTTTTGCTCTTGCTGGCAACAACGGTCTCCGCCGAAGAAACGTCTGTTACCGCCATGGTGACGGACTGCGCTGTGGAGGCCGACGGAGCGTGCACCGTGACGATGCGCGTCACCGTAGACTTCGCGCCCGAAACTGCGGGCTTTTCCATCCCCATATCCCCCGCCGCCATGAACATCACCTGCTCCGCGCCCTACACCCTCCGCACCGGGAACGGCTGCAAGCTGCTGGAGCTCAACGGCCCCTGCTCCGGTCGATCGGAGCTGACCGTTTCGTACCGCCTGGCGGAGACTGTAACCGACAGGGGAACGGCGCAGGAGTTTTCGATTCAACTGCTCTATCCGGCCTGGACCTGCCCCATCTCGGGCTATGAGGTCAATGTTTCCCTGCCCGGGAGCTTTGAGAGCATGCCGGCCTTTCTCTCCGGATACTACGGGGATCTGATCGACAACTACATGGAAATCACCATCGACGACGGCACCGTTCACGCGGTGTTGAACGCCGCGCAGACGCTCCGGGACCATGAGGCCATGTCCATGCAGCTTGAGCTGCCGGAGGGGTTCTTCGATCTGCGTTTTCTCGCGGGCAAAACAGCCCGGGTGGACCGTCTGCTTTTTTTCGGCCTGCTGGCCCTGGCAACAGGTTATTGGCTGATTTTTATCCGCAACCTGCCCATTCTGCCCAAGCGTCAGGCCATGCCGCCAGAAGGCGGCAACGCGGGCGAAATCCCCTTCGTGCTCACGAACCGCGCGCCGGATCTCGCGCTGATGGTGGTGCAGTGGGCCTCTTTGGGATATCTGACCCTGACCCGCACCCGCAAGGGTCGGATCTATCTGACCCGTCAGATTGACATGGATACCGAACGCAAGCGGTTTGAGGTAGAAATCTTCCACGCGCTTTTTGCCCGCGGAGATCACTGCGATGTGCGCAGCGCCGAATATCTCAAGGCCCGCCGTCTTGCTGCGGAAAAGCCCCGGCACTATTGGCAGGACCGCGTATATGATCCCAAGGGCGGCTCCGCGCCGCTTGTCCGTCTTTTGGCGTTGGGGGCCGGCCTGGCCCTGTGTCTGGCCTGCTTTGATCTCTGGGTCGCCTCTAAGAGCTGGCGTTGGTTCGTCATCGTTCCGCTGACGCTGGCGGGCGGCGCGGCCTGCCTTGCGCTTCAGCAGCTTGGCGGCTTCCTGCTTCGGCGGCATAGCGTCCGCACTGCGATTCTGGCAGTCCTTGGGACGGTATTCCTCCTTTTTGCAGGGAAGAAAAGCGGCCTGACGATCTTGATGCTGCTCAACGTAATGACCCAGCTTGCGGTGGGGCTGCTGCTTCGCTGCGGCGGCCGCCGGACGGCAGAAGGTGCGGTGCTGGCCGCGGAGCTTTTAGGCTACCGCCGCTGGCTGCTCTCCTCCTCCTCGCGTCAGCTTCGGAGCAATCTGGAAGCGGATCCGCAGTTTTTCTACCGGGTTCTGCCCTTTGCCGAGGCGCTTCGCGTGGGCAGGATGCTGGCCGGCAGCTTTGACGACGCGCGGCTGGAAGGCTGCGACTGGCTGTACTGGGAGGGCAAGGCCTTGAAGACAGCGCCCGCCTTCTATGCCCGTTTCTGCCGCTTGATGGCAGGGCTCCGGGGCGAACGGGACCCCGGTGCAAGACGCCGCCGCGCCCCTAAAGCCCAGCGCGCAGTTTCCACGCGGGGCACGCTGCCGAACAATTCCGGGAACAAAAACACGGCCCGGAACGTCAAAGGAAGGAGCCGCCCATGAAAGCACTGATCGCCATGAGCGGCGGTGTGGACTCCGCCGTTGCCGCCTGGCTCATGCAGCAGGCGGGCTGGGACTGTGTCGGCTGTACCATGAAGCTCTATCAGAATGAGGACGCCGGGATCTCCAGAGAGCACACCTGCTGCGCACTGGACGACGTGGAGGACGCGCGGGCAGTAGCCTATCGCATGGGGATTGTCCACCATGTGTTCAACTTCTCCGATACCTTCCGCGAGCAGGTCATCGACAAGTTCGTGGCTTCCTATCTGGAGGGCCGGACGCCGAATCCATGTATTGACTGCAACCGTTATCTGAAATTTGCCCGCCTCTATCACCGCGCAAAGGAGCTGGGCTGCGATGTGATCGTCACCGGCCACTATGCCCGCATTGAGGCGGAAAGCGGTCGCTGGTATCTGAAAAAGGCCCTGGATGTGGAGAAGGATCAGAGCTATGTGCTCTACCACATGACGCAGGACCAGCTGGCCCATACGCGCTTTCCCCTGGGGGGACTGACCAAACCGGAGACCCGAGCCATTGCCGAAGCGCAGGGCTTTGTCAACGCCCGGAAACCCGACAGTCAGGATATCTGCTTCGTCCCCGATGGAGACTATGCCCGGGTCATCGAACAGCGGACGGGTCTGTCCCCGGCACCCGGTGACTTCGTGGACGTGGAGGGTCGGGTACTGGGCCGTCACCGGGGCATCATTCACTACACGGTCGGCCAACGCCGCGGGCTGGGCCTGTCCTTTTCGGAGCCCTACTATGTGACAGCCATTGACGCCCGGGCAAACACCGTCACCCTCGGTCCCAAATCCGCGCTGTTTCGACGGACGGTTCTGGCGCGGGACTTCCACTGGATCGCGGGCGAACCGCCCGCAGGTCCCATCCGCTGCGCGGCAAAGATCCGCTACCGTCACCCGGAGCAGCCCTGCCTTCTGACTCCGCTGACAGACGGCAGCGTACGCCTGGATTTCGACGACCCCCAAAGGGCAGTCACCCCCGGCCAGTCCGCCGTGGTCTATGACGGCGATACGGTCCTGGGCGGCGGCGAGATTGTTTAACCTGTTCACCCCAGGCTGCTTTTTCCATAATATGGCGACTCTCAGACATATAGAAGGAGGTACCCGAATGGGCACATTTAACGGAAACGCGAACGGCGGGCGATTTGCTGTCCGCGGAAAAGAGAAGCGAAAGCGCCACCCAAACGCAGGCCTTCAGATTCTGATCTCCCTGCTGCTGTTGTTGGATCTGTTTTTGGTCTATACCATGATTATGCAGCTGACCAACCAGCAGAAGGCCTTTGAGGCCCCTCAGGCTGTAAACGCCGCACTGCTGGCGGCCTTTGTGTTCGGCGCCGCGTTCCTGACCTGGGCCATGCTCCGAACCGCCGCCTGGAGACGGACGCTCTGTCTGTTTTTGATCTTTGTCATTCTTTATCTGGTTGCGGCCTTTTCCGAGATCCCCCTTGTCAAGAAGTACCGGGATATTTGGATTTCCACCGCCATGGCTACCATGCGCCATCAGGGACTTGCCACCTACTACTTCCCTGCCTCCGTGGTGGAAGAGCGAATGGCCATTGAAAAAGCCGCCCGAGACGCCCAGGTGGGCGAGAATACTCTGGACACCTTCACCAGCGACGCCGACAATCATACTTGGGTCGAGGACGGAAATGCCCACGATCTGCCCGTCCAGGATGGGGAACATGACGAACTGACGCCGGAGCAGAAGGAATTCTACGGCCTGTTTTACGAGCTGGACCGCGACAGTGCGGAGGAATATTTTACCTCGCACCCCGAGGTTCTGAAAAACGGCTACGCCCACATTCTGATCGACGAGGCCGGACTCAGCAGCGAGGGGACTCCCATTCGTACGAAGCTGGGTGAAAAGGTCCTGGCAATCGACGTAGACAACCAGATCCTGATTATTGAGGTGGACTGCGGCGGCTCCCGTGGCGCCATGGCCATCGCCAAGCTTCCCTCCCGCCTGCGTCTCTGCCCCGCCGCCAAGCTGCCCTATCACGGGGAAATTGTCGGCTCCATCGCGGAACGCAACGGCGGCATTCTCGCCATGACCGGCTCGGCCTTCATTGATGAGGGCGGCGTCGGCAACGGCGGCGCCATTGCCGGTTGGGCGATGTGCAGCGGCAAGACCTTCGGTAAGCACTACGGCTGGGGCTATAAGCGTCTGGAGCTCCATGAGAACGACTGGTTCTATATTGCCGACGCCTTCGCCGACGTGGGAAGCGGCACAACCGATGCCATCGAATTCCAGCCCGCGCTGATTGTCAACGGCCAAAAGCAGAATATCGGGATCTGGGTCGACGCGAACCCGAGAGCCTGTATCGGGCAGTCCGAGCGCGGCGAGATCCTGATGCTCTGCGTCGAGGGGCGCCGCCTGGACTCCCCCGGGTGCAGCGTGGGGGTCTGCGCGGACGTGATGCTGCAGCACGATGCCATCACCGCGCTGAACTGCGACGGCGGCACCACCGCTATGATGTGGTATCGGGGCGGCCCCGTCATTCGCTGCTCCAACTCCCGCATTCCTCAAGGTCGCTACCTGCCCAACGCCTGGGTCTATGAGGGGAAATAATCCGAACTGCTGTCACATTGCAAACCGGCGCTGTTAAGGAGATCGGGCTTCCATATTGTCCCGCCATTTCGCTTGCGATCTCCTGCCGGATTCCGATTTTTTACATCATGATAAGGGGGAACTGATATGAAGAAAATGATTGTTCCGCTGGTGCTTGCCGTGCTGCTCCTGCATTCCGGCTGCGCGGCCGGAATGCTTCCCATGATCGAGGTGCCTTCTGGCACGCAGGATAACGCTGCTTC
>CALYTU010000107.1 GCA_945487445.1 uncultured Clostridia bacterium
CTCATTCATTTTTCAATTTACACCATTATACGGCCGCGGCCTCGTGCGTTATCTGGAAGTTCCTGTGACGCTAAATAAAAACTATGCGCCTGTTCCCAATAAAATAAGGCATCACTTGCTCCAGATATTGATTGACGCTTCAAAAACAAAGCTACATATTCCCAACATGAATCCGTTAGTATTGTTCTACTGCCATATTTAGGTCTATTCACAGATTTCATCAATTCACACGATTTGTTATTGATGCATATATCTTTGAACATTTCTGTCTTCACCTCCCGACATCTATTCCACTGCCCGAAAATTCCATTTGTATCGAGTTGCTGGATTTGTTGTCAGTTTTCAGTGCTTGCTCAAAAACGCCTGATATCTAATCCACTAACTCAATTCGCGTTATCAAATCCGAGGTCACAACGTGAAACACATTTTCGTGGTAAATATATTTCCATATAAAACAACCCAACCATTTCAAGAGTTAGACTTCTATTCCTAACTTCCGAAAAAGTCCGGAAATACGCCACTTTTCAGCCTTTTTATCTTTTTTTGACATTAACACCACAGGCTCGATTGAAGCCTTTATGCCATGCGATTATGGTATCATCTTAAAATGTCGTAATGCTTCCTCAACCAACTTTACCTTTTCAGGCGGACATTGAGTTTGCTTTGTGTTATCTTTCTTAGAATCATTGTAGCAATCTCTTTCGATAATACCGTGTTTTTTCTTTACCTGAGCAATGTAAAGCGAAGATACTTTTACACAATGTTTATCGAATATGTAATCTTTAATTTCATCATAAGTTGCCTTTGCTTCGGATGATGTTAAAATCCAGCTCGTCCATATCAACGGTAATGTCGATATATGTATCGGGCTTTTTTCTAACCAACTGAACTACCGTCTCAAAGGTCATTTTTTTGTGCCACCGCAGGCCGGACGATCAGATCACCGTGGAGCTGTTTTCCGCATCGTTTTGACCGTTTTCCCTACGAAAGAAAAACGATTCCTCGATATCCACCGTTCGAAGGTACTGCCGGAGCGGATAGACGCCGTCGTGGGCTTCTCCGGGCAGCGCAGCGGACATCTCTCCGGGACGAGTGATCCGGGTGAGACCGGCCCTGGAAAAGGCCTCGATCAGTGTGTCCCGGTCGGCTTCCGCGCAGCTCAGGCCGACCGTTTGAAGGTACTGCTTCCCGCGCCGCAGCACCGGCATGATCTCCTTTCGCGGCAGGCGTTTGACCAGCACGTTTGCGAACATTGGCGACAGCTCCAGCTCCATGTCCTGCTTTGGCAGCAGGGAGCAGAGCGGCGATTTCCACTTTTGCGAAGCGCCGCCGTCCAGAACGCGCTCCAGCTTGTCCGTATAGGTCCGCAGCGTCAGCTCCGCCGCCGCGCCGAGCGTCCGCGGTCGATGCGCCTGCGCGGATCGTTCCAAAATCGGAAAAAAGCGGTCGCAGAAAGCGCTGACGTCCGTCATCTCTTCGGCATCGAGATAGATTACCTGGCAAGAGGAGCAGAGAAGCTGCTTTGTCGTGACCAGATGTGCGGCAAGCGCGCTCAGATCCTCGTCAGTAGCCGCGCCGGAAAAATAGGCAAAGCTGAGCCGGTGCCCCCATTCGATCAGACGGGTTCCCGGTTGGGCAAAACGCCGCACCGCCGTAACCGCCGTCTCGCCGCCCCAGACGACGATCCCGTCAGAGAGATCGGCGAGCCGCTTGATCGCGGCCACGTCGGAGGATGGCGTATCAAACACGTAGAGATAGTCTCCCAGCCGCGGCTCGTTTTCCAGCAGGGCCCGGAAAATCTCCATCGTGAGCCCGTTGTCCGCCTGCGGCAGCTTGAGCAGATTGATGTTCCCGGTGACCAGCCCTTCCGCGACGGAAAACGCCGGCAGCCCATCCGCGTTTCCCGCAGCGATATGGAGCAAAACGCCTAGGGGCCTTGTCAGCTTCCGCAGAGGCGGGAAGCCCGCCGGCGGTTGGGTTTTCGTATCCCTGCAAAAGTCCGCGCCGAGCTCTGTTCGGAGCTTGAATTCGAGGTAGTCGCGTCGGAGCATCCGCACGGCGAGCTGCTTGTACTGCTCTGCCCCATCGATCTGCAGAGACGCGATCAGATTGTCAAAGAGGCCCCGCTCGACCTGTCTTCCCAGCGTATCTAATGCAGCAATCACGGTATCTGCTTCCAGGGGCGGCCCGGACAGCGTATGGATCAGTTTGTTTTCCAATCCGCTCAGCAGCTCGCTCTGCGCGGAGGTCTCATACAGCCTGCCGTTTGCCAGAATCATAACGCCACCTCCACCTTGTTCAACAGCTCCGCGGCTCCGGCGGCGCAGGTCTTGACGTCCTGCAAACCGACCCGGCCGAGGATTTCCAGATAAGGCGATTGACTCCCGCAGCCGCAGCCGTCATGCAGCACGCCGAGGTCGTCCGTCATCACCGACAGCAGCGGTGTCCCGGTCACCAGCGGTGTGATCAGGTTGACGAGCCCCGGCGTTCCGTTCGGGACGGGCTCCAGCGTCTGTACATCGCGGATCAGAACGCGGCTGTAGATCGGCACGTGGAAATGATGGTGCTCGCAGTCCATGTACAGGATCGGATGCTCCACCGCGCCGTAAAACTCCACGATGTCCCGGTCGTCCAGCCCGAGAACTTTCTTTGCAAGGGCGTAAAACTCGGATTTATCCACCTGTTCGGCGTAAAACTGCTTCCAGCCGCCACCCAGCATCAGCTTGGAGCCCTTCGGAAGCTGCACGCGGACGCCATTTTCATCCATACGCTTCATCAGAAACCATGCATAGGCCGGAAACCCCATGAAGCGCAGCGGAAAGCGGGAGCGGGCGTGCCGGATCACCGAGGCCTGCACGGCCTCCAAATCCAAGATATATCGGTCCTTTTCCCAGCGCAGGGCGTAATTGCGGCTGAGAGCCGGTGTGAACAGAGTCACTCCGAAGGCCGTTTTTGATGCGCCGGTGCGGTTTTTGCGCGTCGGTTGATAGCCGAAGACGACATAGTGGCAGGGCCTGAGCCCGATCAGACTGCGCCTGGGACAGATCCGCAGCACCATCCTGAACTCGGACAGCAGATCTCCAAAGGTGAAGCCGATCTCGCTGGCGGTCCCGCTGGTGCCGGAGGAGGTCACGTTTGCGATCCGCCGCCATCGCGGCGCGGAAAACAGACGCCGGCGCTTGAACAACGCCGTCGTCAGGAATGGCAGCCGCGCCAGTTCTTTTGTTTCATTCAGGTCAGAAGGCGAGAACCCAGCGTCCTCGAGGATCGCACGATATTCCTGACAGTACCGCTCGGCGTGCTTGCAGTTTTCGCGCACGGCCTGCAGAAACAGCGTCTCGGTTTGATCTCCGGCATAAGGATCCTGCTGCCGGAGCAGCTTTCTGCGATATTTCAAAGACAGTCCCTCCAATCAGCCCTCCGCATGCAGGAAGACACTCCCATTCGGATTCGTTTTTTCCTTCCATCCCGGTAATCACGAAAGAAAAGTAGGATCCGCCGCACTGGATCGAAGCGTCCGCTGCGTCCCGTTCAAATCCCCTGTCCGACGAGGGCTACACGTCGGATTTGCGTTGGGACAGCGAGACAACCGTCTCAGTTTGAGAAGCTTGCTCCAAACCGATTTCCATGGATTCTGGGATGATCGGCAGGCTGAATCGAATGGATTTCAGCCACTGTCCGTTGGGCTGCCGCTCCGGCCAGAGCTGGATCTCGGAGATCAGGCCCTTCACCAGCGCGCGGCGCTCGTCCTCGTCCATGTGGTCATAGAGCTTGTCGAACTGGAGCAGAATCCGGTAGATGTTGTCGGCAGTAATTCCCTCAGCCTCCACCGTGGCCTTCTTCGCCCGGGCGGAAAGCAGCTTGTTCTCCACGTCTTCTATCTTATCATACATTTTGTAGAGCCGTTCGTCAAGGCCGGCTTTTCTCGCCGTATAGTGCCGGTCGTCCGGGTCCAGAGCGTCGATCTCCTCCATGAGCTTTTTCTTGCGGCCCAGGGCCTGCCGCAGCTGCTGCTCCAGCGCCCGGATCTCCTCCTCGATGGCCGCGGTATCCACCCGCTCGCCGATCTTCTCCCGCATCATGGCGGCAAAGGTCGGATTCTGCACCAGCTTGGCAATGACCTCCGCCACCGCGCCGTCCAGCAGCTCCTCCCGGATCTGAGGCTTGAAGTCACATTTGTGACCCCGGACCTGGTTGTGGTGCTTGCAGACGTAATAGTAGAAAAACCTCCGTTCATAGTATTCAGAAAGCACGAAACACCCGCCGTGATTGGCAGGTGTTTCGCTCTTTCTACTATGGTTATGCCGGATTTTTCAAAAAACAGGCTAATCGGAGGACAACCCCATTTCAAAAAACAGGACAACTTTTCGGAGAATGTAGATTTCTTTACATTTGCATGGTATAATGAAAGAAATGAAAAAACAGGACAGGAGGGCAAGCATGAATCAAGAACTGATGACATTGGATTTTTGGCAGGATACGGTCATATATGAGGGTAAAACATTTCCTGTCGGCACTCTTGCCTGCGATGCGCTGAATGTTCCTGCGGATACCATTGCAAAAATGAATGAGCAATGCGAAAAAATCAATCTGCTGCTTGGTCTGCTGAACGCTGGACAGGATGCTTCTGCACTCTTTCCTATGGCAAAAGAAGCTGCTCTGACAATGTTGGGTATTCTCAGTAAAACGCCGCCATTCTCCTATATGAACATA
>CALYTU010000108.1 GCA_945487445.1 uncultured Clostridia bacterium
ACTTATGCGATTGAACCGCCGTGTACGGAACCGTACGCACGGTGGTGTGGGAGGGCGGTCACTCAACTAAGGGGTGACCTCCTACCCGATTAATTTTTAGTATATTCACTCCATGCGCGGGCAAAATAAGGAAAAATCGACCGGGAGGCGCAACGAAATGGACAACGAACAATGCCCCGCGCAGGGCAACTCGATGGAACAGACGCTGGAGCTTGGCTCCGGCCTGGTCAACACCAAATATGGTAATATTTATATTCTCACGATTATCGGCCAGATCGAGGGGCATCAGGTGCTCCCCGAAACGGTCAAAACCACGAAGTATGAGCATTTGATGCCACTGTTGGCCCAGATTGAGGAGAGCGAGCGTGTGGATGGTCTTTTGCTGCTCTTGAATACGGTCGGCGGCGACATTGAAGCGGGACTTGCGATTGCGGAGTTAATTTCCGGCATGAAGACGCCCAGCGTGTCCCTCGTCCTTGGTGGCGGTCATTCCATTGGTGTTCCTCTGGCTGTGGCCGCGCAATGCTGCATGATCGCGCCGACTGCGGGCATGACGATCCACCCTGTCCGCATGAGCGGGACCGTCGTCGGCGCGCCCGCGACATTTCAGTATTTCAACCGTATCCAGAGCCAGATTGTGGATTTTGTTGCGGCCAATTCTCACATTTCCAAAAAACGGTTTACCGAATTCATGATGGCCACCGGCGAGCTCGCCACCGATGTCGGGACTGTGCTCTATGGGAAACAGGCCGTGGACTGCGGCCTGATCGAACGCCTGGGAAATCTTTCTGAGGCGCTGGAGGCTCTGCATGAGATGATCGCAAAAAAGAGTGGAAATTCCAAGTAAGCTGTGTTATAATAACCCTAATGTGGCGATGTATCGCCTGCTGGAGGTTATTCATGACCCTACTTGCCGCAATTTTGCTGGCCATTACTGCCGGGCTTACGGAGATTTTCCCCGTGTCCGGCTCCGGCCACGTCTTTATCCTTGCAAAGCTGTTCGGTGTTTCCACCGCCGGAGCGGAGTTTCTGTCCTTCCGCGGCATGCTCTATCTGGGCGTTGCGTTCGGGGGCATTCTGTTTTACCACACACAGATCGGGGATATGCTGCGTGAGAGCTTTGTCTTGCTCGGCCTGCTTCGGCCCTCCACGCGCCAGCGGGGAATTCCCTTTGGCAGGCGGCTGTGGATGCTTTTGGTGTTCGCATCGCTGCCGATGCTGCCCGCGCTTTTGCTCAATCGCCTGCGTCTGGAAATGGAGCAGGGCGCGCATGCGCTGATTCTTATCAGCGGTCTCATGTGCCTGTCCGGAGCGGTGCTCTATTTTGCCGCGCGCGGCGCGCGCGGCAAACGGACCATTCACGAGATGACGTTATCCGACGCTGTATGTGCGGGTCTGCTTCAGACGCTGACTGTCTATCCCGGCTTCTCACGCGCGGGCTTCACAGTGGCAATCCTGCTCGGCCGGGGCCTCGACGGCCCTGCGGCGGCTGAGTTTTCCGGCCTCATGGGTATCCCTGTCTTCCTTGCTGCCGGCGTTGTGCAGCTTGTCTCGGCCCGCGGCGGGGGAGAGGCGATTGCCGCCGCGCCCTATCTGATCCTCGGTTTTGCCCTTTCCGCGCTCACTGCCTTCTTTATCTTCCGCTTCTTCACCGACCTGATGGCGCGCCGACGTCCAACCGGCTTTGCCTACTGGTCCTGGGGCGCCGGGATTCTCGCGCTGATCCTGTTTTTAGTTTCCGCCTGATTCCTATCTCATTACGCACGACTGGAGTTTACATAATATGGCAACCAAAAAGAAAACGAAAAAACGGCCTGCTGCGAAAAAAACCGCGTCCAGGCAGCAGCCCATGCGGGAGGAGAGCATTTTCTCCCATTTCAAGCGGGAGATCTGGGGAAGTGTCTGCGTGCTGCTGGCCCTGCTGGTCATTCTCAGCGGCCTGGAAAAGGGCAGCGTGCTGGCTCGTTTCTTCATGGGAATTGTCGGGCAGACGGGCTTGATTGTTCTGCCGATTGGACTGATCCTCTGCGCCGTCGCATTGTTTTTCCACGGCGGACGGCCTGTCACCATGCGGGTACTCTGTTCCCTTGGCTTTGCGCTGCTGGTTGCCGCCGTTGCACATCTGGCGATTGGTGCCTCCAAGGCGGCCTGGGGTCTGGATATGTTCGGCGTGCTGTACGCGGAGGGCAGTCAAAATCTCTCCGGCGGCGTGCTGGGCGGCCTGCTTGCAATGCTCTTCTGTCTGCCCGGGGGCAAGGCTGTGGGTTGGGCAATCTGCATCCTTCTTCTGCTGATTGCGCTGCCCGCCTCGCTCAATCTGACTTTGACCGGGCTGCTGCGTGCCGTCAATGACCACCGCGATGAGCTGCGCCGTCAGGATAAGCCCGTGCGCAGGGAGCCGGCCGAGGTCCTCGTGGAGAAGGCCATTCAGCACCGGGAGAACCGCGAGGTGCGCCGTCAGGACCGCGAGGAGCGCCGCCAGGACCGCGAAGATCGCCGTCAGGACCGCGAGGAGCGCCGCCGCGGTCATCGCCGCTTTGACTTTGATTTGCCCGTTGACGACCCAGACGCCGCTCGTCCGGGGGAGCATGCTGAGGTGCCGTCGCAGACGATGCCTGTTCAGCTCCCGCTCGAGCCGGTTCAGACGCCCCGTCCTGCGCGGCACAAGCGCGCGGAATTCGATCTGCCGGTGGATGATCCCGTGGTGCGAAAGCCAGAGCGGGAGTCCGCTTCCGAGCCTGTGAGCTTTCCGGACCCAGCGCCGGTGGCACGGCCGGCGACGGAATCCGCGCTGGAGGTTCCCCCTGTCAAGACGCCTGCCTCCGAGAAGGTCAAGGCCTCAGAAGCGAGAAAGGCTGCAGCTGAGATCGGCATGCAGATCGAGAATGCCCCGGACGGGGAGCGGCCTGCTTATGTCTATCCGCCCATAGACCTTTTGAATACGGTTTCCAACAACTGCGTGGACGCCAGCGCGGAAATGCGCGAGAACACTCGCCGCCTGCAGGAGAAGCTGGCCTGTTTCAACGTGGACGCGCAGATTGTCAACGTCACCCGGGGCCCGAACGTCACTATGTACGAGCTTCAGCTTGCGCAGGGCGTGCGTCTGTCCAAGCTGACCGGTCTTGCCGATGATATTGCCCTGGAGCTTGGTGCCTCCGGCGTCCGCATCTCGGCGATTCCGGACAAAAACTCCATGGTCGGGATCGAGGTCCCGAACAAGCAGGTGAGCACGGTTTCGATCCGCGAGGTCATCGACTCCCGGGAGTTCCGCAGCGCCAAATCCAGGATCTCTTTCGCGGTCGGCAAGGACATCAACGGCAACTGTGTGATTGGCGACATCTCCAAAATGCCCCATGTGCTGATCGCGGGCACCACGGGCTCCGGTAAATCCGTGTGCACCAACAGCATTTTGGTTTCTCTGCTCTACAAATCCGGCCCGGACGAGGTGAAGCTGATTGTAGTCGATCCGAAAATGGTGGAGTTTGGCATTTATAACGGCATTCCGCATCTGCTGATCCCTGTCGTTACCGACGCCAAGAAGGCCGCCGGCGCTCTGCAATGGGCCGTCACGGAAATGATGCGCCGTTATCGCTCCCTCTCCGAAGCCGGCGTGCGGGATATTGAGTCCTACAACAAGCTTGCCGATACAGAAGAAGGCCTGGAACCCATTCCCAAGCTGGTTGTCGTGATCGACGAGCTGGCCGATCTGATGCTGGTGGCCGGTAAGGAGGTTGAAGAGGCAATTTGCCGTATTGCGCAGATGGGCCGCGCCGCTGGCGTTCACCTCGTCATTGCCACGCAGCGTCCCTCTTCCGATGTGATTACCGGTCTGATGAAGGCCAATATCCCGTCCCGGATTGCGCTGGTCGTCTCCAGCGCCATGGAGTCTCGCATCATTCTGGACTCCATGGGCGCCGAGAAGCTGATCGGCCGCGGTGACATGCTCTATGCCCCGCTCGGAAAGGGGAAGAAACGCGTTCAAGGCTGCTATATCGACGAGACAGAAGTCCAGCGAGTCATCGACTTTGTCAAGGCCAACGGCAGCGCGGAGTATAACGACGAAGTCCAGCAGGAGATCGAGCAGCGGGCCTCTCAATCCGGCAAGACTAACGCCGCCAGCTCTGCAGCCACGCCCTCCAATCCCACCGGCACAGTCGACGAAGACGACGGCGATGAGCTTTTGCCTGCCGCCGTGGAGGTCATCCTGGAGACGGGGATGTGCTCCGTCTCTTTGCTCCAGCGCCGTTTGAAGCTGGGCTACGCGCGGGCCGCCCGGATCGTGGACGAGATGGAGGAGCGGGGCATCGTCGGCCCCTTTGAGGGCTCCAAGCCACGGGCCTTGCTCATTAATAAGGAACAGTGGACTGCAATGCAAAACGGCATCCCGATGGAGCTGGACGAGTGCTCCTCCGCAGAGGCGGACGAACCGGTGGAAGAGCTGATAAATTAAAAAATTGAAAAAGATATTGACAAATCCGGATTTTGTGCTATAATATCTCCGTTGCTTGCGGGTGTAGCTCATCCGGTAGAGCGCCACCTTGCCAAGGTGGAGGTAGCGAGTTCGAGCCTCGTCACCCGCTCCAAAAATCCTGTCACAAACGTGACGGGATTTTTTGTTGTGCGCCCGGTGAGCGCACGTTCTATAGGGTGAAAGTCCCGAACGCGCCCGG
>CALYTU010000109.1 GCA_945487445.1 uncultured Clostridia bacterium
CGGATTTCTCGGCGATGAATCGCCTCGAAATGACAGGATACTGAACAGATACCTTGAAGCGTTTTATCAGAGAATCATATAAAATCGCCGCCTCGGATGCGGGACGGCGATATTTTGTCACACCAGCCGGAGTTGACGATAGATCCGGGTGTTTTTGAGCAGATAGAGCAGCAGCGGCACGCCAAGCACATACATCACGGCGGCCTCGCCCGCGCCGACGGAAAGCGCGTTCATTCCCCAGGCAGGCATAAATGCCCGATCGTCAAAGAACGCGGCAATCTCTGCCCCCACGATGACGGCATTGCAGAGGATGGTCGGCAGGGGAACGAGCAGGACGATCAGAATTTTGGACATGGGGCTGGATTTCTTCTGCTCCAAAGGCTCCCCGGAGCGGGGAAGAGACGGAATCTGCTCGCGGAGGCTCCGCGAGATCAACCATGTGATGACGCAGGCCAACAAGGTTGCGGAGCTGCCGATCAGGAAGTCCCAGGCTGAGACAAAGGAAGCCAGGTTGGCTGCCATGCAGCCCAGAACCATGCCGAAGATGGCGGCAGGGGTGAAGCAGCACAAAACCGACAGGGCCTCGGCGATCCGGAACTGGACCGGCCCGTAAGCAAAGCTCGACGTGGCAATGGTGAGGGCCGCGTAGACGGCGGCCAGGATGCCCGCAAAGGCAATCCGACGGGTGGTGAGTTTCATATTCATTCCTCCAAAAGAAAATTGGGCGCACTGCGCCCATCATTTGCTCCCTTGCAGGAGCGGTCCAATAGTTTTGTTTAACGACAGGATGGTTGCGAACTGTCGTATTCAATTTGGAGCTAGGCTATTGTATCAGCTAAACGGAAAATGTCAAGTTTTTCTTTTCGATAACCCTAATAATACTTGCTTTTTTCCCTGTTTTCGATTATTCTATAATCGGTAAAGTTCATATTATAAAAATGCATTCCGCACCGACTTTATTGGCGCGAAAGGAGGAACGAAGATGCATAACAGCATCCGATTCATTGCCCTGCTGCTCTGCCTGGTCCTTTTGGGGACCTGTGTCTTTGCGTCGGAGCCTGTCATTTCGACCGCAGAGACCGAAACGGCCGACGCGGCCCTCTCAGAGCCCGCTCTGCCGCAGGACGGGGATGAGCCAGTCACGGAGCCCGCTGTCACCGAACCCGTTGTGTCCGGGCCGGTTGTCACGGAGCCGGTTGTCACGGAGCCAGTCGCGACAGAGCCTGTTGTGACGGAGCCGGAGCCCGAACCGGAACCCGAACCCGAGCCGGAACCGCCGGTCTGGGAGATGACAGACGAGCAAATCATCGCCAAATACAACATCAAGAACAACTGGGCGCGCAATGCGCTGATTTTTGCCGTCCGCAACCGGATCCTGTCCGGCAGAACTGACAACGACCTGGCGCCTAAGGCGAACACCACCCACGCCGAGCTCGCTACCATGTTGATCAGCATTCTGAGGACGAAAAAGGAAGCCTCGCTCAGCCGGTTTACCGACGTCAAGAGCACGTCTTGGTATTACAGCTGGATGGCCCGTGCTGTCAGCCTGGGCATCTACCCCATCGCCGATCCGAATGCCGCGAAGCTGACGCCGAACAGGGATATTACCCGCGAAGAAGCCATTGTGGCAATGGCCCGGATGTTCGGCGTCCACGGCAGAGGCAGGCAGGCCATTTACCAATTCTCAGACTGGAAAGACATCAGTGATTGGGCCGCCTCGGACGTGGCTGCCATGATCGAGACCTGCTCCATCGCCGGCAGCAACGGGAAGTTCATGCCCAAGCAAAACATCACCCGTCAGGAGCTGGCACAGATCCTTTCCCGTTTGCTGACACAAGTCAGCGACTCCATGGAAACCACTTCCTTCACCGGACGCATGGGTCTTGGCGCTGATTCCGTTCCAGACAATACCACTGTCGAGGGCGATTTACTGCTGTCCACTGATCAGACCACTGTCACCCTCACTGGCCTGTCCGTCACCGGCAGATTGGTCGTGCAGGGCAACGACAAGGTCACGCTCCATCTGAAGAACTGCATAATCAACGAGCTGGTCTTGTGCCGCCCGGCCGAGGTACACACGAACAAACGGATCACTACGGTCACTTCCTTCCAAACGGTCATTTTCTATGGCAACGCCCGGACCTACAACAATTTTGAGCGCCTTGTGCTGCGTGAAAACTCCCAAGTCGGGACCATGAACGCCATGGATCAGTCTGCCATGTCGATCGTGGGAACCGTCACCACCATGAACATTCTCGGCAATAACGTCTATATCAACGGCAGCGGAAAAATTAAGACCCTAAAGATCCGCGGCGCAGGACTTACCAATTACTGCAAGACCGACAATACCGTTTCCAATCCCTATAAGACTGTCAAGGACATCAAGGCTGCCCGCAAGGACCGCGGCAAGGCCACCGAAAGCTCTCCAACCGTGACCATGCGCCTTGCCCTCTCGAACATGCCGGAGGGCTGGTCCGAGGTGGACCTGGTCTGGTTTGTAGACGGCAAGGAGTATTCCCGCTCGAAACGGAACCTTCTGAAAGAGGGGAGCATCATCTCCCAGTCCTATAACTTCAGTAAGTATCTGGACGGGTTCCACAGCTCCGTTCTCTTCACGGTGTACGCTACGATTGACGGCAAACAAAGCCTGATTTACAGCGGTTATGTTAATGTAGAAGAGAGCATCCGGACGGTTGCCCAAAGCATTCGTACGCAGAATATTCAGGGACGTCTTCGCCAGAACAGCAGGCTCTGTACAAGCAGAAGTCTGGAAACGACGATCAAGGTAATTCCGGCCAATACACAGGTCACCGTTCTGCAGTCCCGCCAGAGTACAGCCACAAGGGTCCGGCTTCCGGACGGAACCACCGGCTGGGTGCGCTATTACGACGTGGAAATTCTTCCCGGCACCTACTACATCACGAAGGATTATTCCACCGCGGTCAAGGAATATTATGTCAACAACACCAGAAAATGGGGCAGCAGCACTGGCTACATGATCTGGGTCAGTCTCTACACACAGCGCATCAACATCTTCAAGGGCAGCAAGGGCAAGTGGAAGCTGGTCCGGAGCGGTCCCATCGCCAGCGGTCGAAACGATTGCCCCACGCCGGTTGAGGATAAGACGATCCTCTATAAGACCCCGCAATGGAATTACCCGGAATACTATTGCCACCATGTCTCCGTCTTCGACGAGGCCAGAGGCTTCCACTCCCGCCCCACGGCATATAATGGCAGCATTTATTACGCCGACATTGGTTATCCTGCCTCAAATGGCTGTGTCCGACTGATGGATGAGGACTGTATTTTCATTTACAATAACTGTGCCGTCGGCACAGCCGTCCATATCTATTAATCCCAAACGCAAAGGGACCCGGCACGTAACAGCGTCGGGTCCCTTTCAGCTTCCTGAAAGAGATTGAAATTTAGATAAAGATCCGTAGCGATACAAAAAGCTCCCGATGTGTTCGGGAGCTTTTTGTATCAGATCCGAAGATCAATACTTGGCAGTGTTTACCTTGACGCCGGGGCCCATGGTGGAGGCGATGACGCAGGACTTGATATACTGACCCTTGGCGGCGGCGGGCTTGGCCTTGATGACCGCACCGATCAGGGTGGCCATGTTCTGCTCAAGCTTCTCGGGACCGAAGGAAACCTTGCCGATGGGGCAGTGAATGATATTGGTCTTGTCCAGACGGTACTCGATCTTACCGGCTTTGATCTCCTTGACAGCGGCGGCGACGTTGGGAGTCACGGTGCCGGCCTTGGGGGAGGGCATCAAGCCCTTGGGGCCCAGGACCTTACCAAGACGGCCGACAACGCCCATCATGTCGGGAGAAGCAACGACAACATCAAAGTCGAACCAGTTTTCCTTCTGAATCTTTTCGACCATATCCATCGCGCCAACATAGTCAGCACCGGCCTCGCGAGCTTCGTCAGCCTTGGCGTCCTTGGCGAACACCAGAACGCGGCGGGTCTTGCCGGTACCGTTAGGCAGGACGATGGCGCCGCGAACCTGCTGGTCGGCGTGGCGGGAGTCAACACCCAAGCGGATGTGGATCTCGACGGTCTCATCGAACTTGGCGGAAGCGGTCTTGCACACAAGGCCCAGAGCATCCGCGGGATCATACTGCACGGAGCGGTCGATCTGCTTCGCGCTATCCTTATATTTCTTACCTCTAAACAATGTTATATCCTCCTTATCGTGGTGATGCGGAATAATCCTCCCACATTATGAGACGGTGTCTCAGTCAATTAGTCAACAACGGTGATGCCCATGGAGCGGCAGGTGCCAGCCACCTGGCTCATAGCGGCTTCGATGGTAGCCGCGGTGAGGTCGGGCATCTTGCGTTCGGCGATCTCCTTGACCTGGGCCTTGGTAATGGTGGCGACCTTGGTCTTGTTGGGAACACCGGAGCCCTTCTCGATGCCCAGAGTCTTGAGAATCAGGGTGGGCGTCGGGGGGGTCTTGGTCACGAAGGTAAAGCTGCGGTCAGCGTAGACGGTGATGACTACGGGGATCTTAAAACCAGCCTGATCCTTGGTGCGCTCGTTGAATTCCTTGATGAACTGGGAAATGT
>CALYTU010000110.1 GCA_945487445.1 uncultured Clostridia bacterium
CGTTTCCGTCCCCCACAGTCTGTAGCGCGGGCAATCTGCCCGCCGTTCCCGTCCCATACACGTAGGGGAGACGTTCCGCCTCCCGCGCACCCCGGGTCGGGTTCCCCGCCCCCTACAGGTTGACGGAACCAATCTTTTTTATCATTATATCCCATTCGTCCGGGCTACGCAACATTTATTTTCCCCGCTGCCTTTCCCGACAACATTTTTTCCTGATGCTTGTTATGATATTTGCAAACAAAGCACGGAGATGACACGAATGAACGGGATGCAACTGAAAGAAAAGACCGCCAGGGGGCGGGCGGCGGCATGGCTGGGGCATGCGGTAGAGACGGCGCGGCGGGTCGCGGCCTCCCGTCTTAGCCGGAAGGCGCTGGAGGCTGCGACCTACTGCGTCGGGGGCTTCCTGCTCGCGGCTGTACCCCTCTTCGGAGGACCGCTGCCGCTGGCCGCCTGCGGGGTGCTCTGCGCGGGTTTGTGGCTGCGCGGCGGGTCCTTTCTCCTGGGAGCCTGCGGAGGTTACGTCCTGCTCTGGGGCTGGGAGACAGCCATGGAGCCTTTGGCATTGAGCCTGAGCTGCTTTGCCGCGGCTGTGATCTTTCGTCGGACTCCGGTTTCCCTGGCTGCGCTGACTGTCATCCTCTGTGCCGCTGTTGGCGGTCTGTTCCTGTTGGATACGGGCTTGGGACTTCTCCCTCTTTTGCGGCTGGGACTGGGAATCGGATTTGCCGCCCTGCTGCCCCGGCTCTGGAGCCGGGCTGAGGCCGGGGACCCCGGCGCGCGGCTGGGGGCAGGTGCGCTTCTGCTTTTGGCGCTTGCGTCCGCTGCCGCCCCGTTGGGACAGGCGGCGGCCCTGGGCGGGGCCTTTCTGCTGCCGGTGCTTGACCGCCTGCCTCTGCCCGCATCGAGCCCGGCAGTACTGCCCGTCCGGGAGCTGACGCCCCAGAAGGGGGTGGAGAAGGCCCTGCACACCATGTATGGCGTCCTGGCCCGGGAGGATCAGGTGGTCCAGCCGGTGCAGCTTGCGGAGGTCTATGACTTTGCCGCCGCACAGGTCTGCCGCTGCTGCGTGCGCTATGCCCAATGCTGGGAGCAGAACGCAGAGGACACCTATCACGATCTCTGCGCCGCCGGAGAAGCCATCGTTCAGCGTGGAGCTGCCGAGCGGGAAGACTTTCCCTCCCGGTTCACGGATCGCTGCTGTCATACGGCGGGATTCCTGACGGCGGTCAACCAATCCCTGGACGAACTCTTCACGCGCCGCCGGGAGGCCCACCGCCGGATCGAAGGCCGGCGGGTGGCCGCGGGGCAGTACCTTGCCCTGGAGCGGCTGCTGTCGGTTCTGACCCGTCCTCAGCCCCGGACAGCCCTGTGCTTTGCTCCGGAGCTGGCTGTGGGCAGCGCCTGTCGCACCGGAAATGAGATCTCCGGCGACCGTGGCGCGGCCTGCCGGGATCCGTTCGGGAATTTCTATGTGGTGCTTTGCGACGGTATGGGAACCGGGGCTCCCGCCCGCGTGGAAAGCGATCGCGCTGCCCGCCTGCTTACTGCCTTTTTGGAGGCGGGCATGGAGCCGGACACGGCCCTGGGTCTTGTAAACGGCTTCTTCGTCCTTCGGAAGGATACCGCCTTTTCCACGTTGGATCTGCTGCGGCTGGATCTGCGAACCGGCACGGGGACCCTCTACAAATGGGGGGCAGCGCCCTCCTTCCTGCGGCGGGGCGAAACAGTTGAAAAAATAGGGACAGCCACACCGCCTCCGGGGCTGGACGCGGCCGAGAGCCGCGTTCCCGGGCAGTATGAGCTGTCCCTCAGAGAGGGGGAAACGCTGGTAATGGTCAGCGATGGCGCATTTGGAGAGGAGACAGCGCAGCGCCTGACCGCGTTCGCCCAGGGGACCGTCCGGGATCTGGCCTCCTGCCTGATCACCCTGGGCGAAGCGGATACGGCCGATGATCGGACAGCCGTGGTAATTCGCCTGCGCCCCTTGGAGGCCCGCCAGTAGAGACAAGCAACGCTTGTCCGCCGATCCCCGCACCGCTTGACGAAAAACGCAGACAGGGAGGTGACAGAGACGGAATGGCCCGAACTGTGCCGTCATCATAACATACACTGTTAACATAATCCATCGAATGCCGTCGAAAAACCGGGGGATTTTCGGAAAGATCCGAATTTCCTCCGGTTTTTTGGGGGTTGTGGGCGCAGATGCAAGGGTACAGGCAACAGTTCAGCCCTGTTGCAGACGCACAGTGTGCGCTGCCGCGTTTCCTCCCCCCGCTGTCATTCTGAACGAAGTGAAGAATCCGTTTCCCCCCGTTGTCATTCTGAGCGAAGCCGAAGAATCGTTTCTTCGTCCTTTCCCGTCATTCTGAACGAAGTGAAGAATCCGTTTCTTCGTCTTTTCCCGTCATTCTGAACGAAGTGAAGAATCCGTCCCCTCCCTGCCGCCCGCAGGCGGCGTCATTGCCTCCGGCAATGACAGGAGTACGGGTCCTTCGACTTCGCTCAGGACGACAAGAACGAATGCGTTTCCCCGTTGTCATTCTGAGCGGAGCGCAGCGAAGTCGAAGAATCCGCCCTTTCGTCCTTTCCCGTCATTCTGAACGAAGTGAAGAATCCGTTTCCCCCCCGCTGTCATTCTGAGCGAAGCCGAAGAATCCGTTTCTTCGTCTTTTCCCGTCATTTTGAACGAAGTGAAGAATCCGTTCTTACAGCGTAAGAATTTTAAATTGCCGAAACGAGTTGTGCGCCGCCTGTGCGCGGTGGTCTGAACGGTTGCGGTCACAGCGTTTCTCCCACCAGGGATTTCGTCGCGTAGGCGTTGAGGGTCATGTCGGCGGTGTGGCCTGCCAGATACTCGTAATAGCCCTGCGCGCCGATCATGGCGGCGTTGTCGCCGCAGAAGCGGAGCTCCGGCAGGCAAAGGCGGACGCCCAGACGGTTCGCGGCAGCCGTCACATCGGCCCGGATGCGGGAGTTGGCTGCCACGCCGCCTGCCACGGCCAGCATCCTGCGTCCGGTCTGCTCCAATGCCAAAACCGTGCGGCTGACCAGCGCGCCGCTCACCGCTGCGGACACCGCCGCGCAAAGGGCGGGGACGTCAATCTGCTCGCCCTTCTGGCCGGCGTTGTGAATGAGGTTGATTGCGGCGGTTTTCAGCCCGGAAAAGGAGAGATCCAGGGGGTTGCCGTCCACTCTGGCCCGGGGCAGGGAGTACCTGGTCTCATCGCCTCCCCGGCTCATCCGATCCAGCGCCGCGCCGCCGGGGTAAGGCATGCCGAGAACCCGGGCAATCTTATCGAAGCATTCTCCTGCGGCGTCATCGCGTGTCCCGCCGAGAATGGTCATCTTCGTGTAGTCTTCTACGTCCACCAGCATCGTATGGCCCCCGGACACCACCAGACAGAGGAAGGGAGGCTCCAGGTCCGGGTGCGTCAGGTAGTTGGCTGCGATGTGGCCCCGAATGTGGTGAACAGGGATCAGTGGCTTATCCAGGGAAAAAGCTGCGGCCTTGGCGAAATTGACCCCCACCAGCACCGCGCCGATCAGGCCGGGGGCGAAGGTTACTGCCACGGCGTCGATGTCGGCCCGGGTGATGCCCGCGTCTGCAAGCGCCTGATCCGCCAGGGGATAGATGGCCTCAATGTGCTTGCGGGAGGCAATTTCCGGCACCACGCCGCCGTAAATCTTGTGAATATCCACTTGGGAGGAGATGCAGTCGGAGAGAACGGTCCGTCCATCCCGTACGACTGCCACCGCCGTTTCATCGCAGGAGGATTCGATTGCAAGAATGTTCATGAAATCACCGATTTTCTTTTAGTGTTAGTCGCAAAGTGAGGACCTGAGTAAAAACTGATGGTTTTGGCATACAACATATTCGCTCGTTTCGTCACTCTTGGATACAAGATCTTGTAGCAGGTCCTCACTTTGCAACTATACCCTTTCTTTTTCCGTTTTATAGGGACAAGCATCGCTTGTCCGGCATAATAACCGTTTTTGAAGGATCAGGGCATCCTCTCGCGGTTTCTCATAGTAGCTCCGGCGCAGGCCGACCCGGACATAGCCCAGCTTTTCATAGAGGGCAAGGGCCGGAGCGTTGGAGATCCGGACCTCCAGGGTTATGCGCTGCGCACCGTTGAGAATCAGCCGCTGTTCCAGGGCTCTCAACAGCGTCTCTGCAATGCCGCGCCGCCGTGCAGCGGGCTTTACGGCAACATTGAGAATATCCGTGTCTTCGAAAACCGTCTGGGAACCCACATAGCCCAGAACGTCCTCCCCGTTGGCGGCCACCAGCCACAGCGACAGGGGATTGTCCAGCTCGGCCCGAATTGCAGCTTCGTCCCAAGGCGCGGAAAACGTCGCTCGCTCCAGCTCAGAAATCTGCGGCACGTGCGCCGGAGCCATAGGAATGATAACAGATGCAGTCAAGCGCATTCACCTCCCGAATTGTCGTCCTGAGCGAAGTCGAAGGACCCGTATGCTCCGCCGGCGTTACCCGCCGACCTCAAGGCAAAAAGCACGGCCTTCCGATTTGTCGTCCTGAGCGAAGCCGAAGGACCCGTA
>CALYTU010000111.1 GCA_945487445.1 uncultured Clostridia bacterium
CTCCCTGGC
Organism: uncultured Clostridia bacterium; assembly: GCA_945487445.1. Classification (GTDB taxonomy): domain Bacteria; phylum Bacillota; class Clostridia; order Oscillospirales; family Oscillospiraceae; genus JAFRPC01. The sequence continues at coordinate 10 of CALYTU010000111.1, forward strand.
CGTCAATAACGATCACCGACCCACACTTTGTAGTGATGACTCCGAAAAAATTACAAATAAACTCTTTACTTTTGCCGCTTGATCGTGTATGATAAAAAGGAGAGATAAGGGCTCCGCCTGGCCTCCCAATAAACATAATACGAGGTGTAACTATGGCAAGAACAGCACAGGATATCATGAAGCTCATCCGCGATGAGGACATCAAGATGGTCGACTTCAAGGTCGTGGACATCAACGGCCAGTTCCGTCACGTCACCATCCCCGCCGTCCACTTCAACGAGGATACCATGGTCAACGGCATCGGCTTCGACGCCTCCAACTACGGCTACGCCGTGGTGGAAAAGTCCGACATGGTCTACATTCCCGATCTCGACACAGCCGCAATCGACCCCTTCTGCGAGATCAAGACCCTGTCCATGATCGGCAACGCCATGATCATCGACTATCCCGAGAATCGGCCCCTGGCCCAGTATCCCCGCAATATCGTGGCTGCGGCCAAGAAGTACATGCAGGACAGCGGCATCGCCGACACCATGTTAATCCTGCCCGAGTTTGAGTTCTATCTCTTCGACGAGGTTTCCTGGACCGTCCAGAACAACGAAATCGGTGCCTCTGTCGACACCCGCACTGCCCACTGGAATTCCGCCGTGGAAGGTTCCGGCAACATCGTCCCCTTCCAGAAGAACTACCACATCGCCAAGCCTCAGGACACTACCTATGAGTGTCGCAGCGAGATGTGCATGGAAATCGAGAAGGCCGGCATCCCCGTCAAGTACCATCACCCCGAGGTCGGCGGCGCCGGTCAGTTTGAGATTGAGCCCCTGCTGTGCGAGCTGGAGAAGATGGCCGACGGCACCATGATGGTCAAGTACATCATCCACAACGTGGCCCGCAAGTACGGCATGACTGCCACCCTGATGCCCAAGCCCGTCTACGGCGAGGCCGGCAGCGGTATGCACGTCCACATGCTCCTGCTCAAGGACGGCGAGCCTGTTTTCTCCGACGACAACGGCTATTCCCACCTGTCCAAGGAAGCTCATTGGTTCATGGGCGGCCTGCTGAAGCACATTGCTTCCCTGTGCGCCATCACGAACCCCTCCACCAACTCCTTCAAGCGCCTGGTTCCCGGCTTCGAAGCCCCCGTCACGGTCGGCTACGCCACCTCCAACCGCAGCGCCGTCATCCGTATCCCCGCCTACGCCAAGTCCCCCAAGCTGCGTCGCTTTGAGATCCGGAACCCCGACGCCACCTGCAATCCCTACTTTGCTTATGCTGCAATCCTGATGGCCGGTCTGGACGGCATCAAGAACCAGATCGACCCCCATGCCAACGGCTGGGGCCCCTACGATATGAACCTGTTCGATCTGCCCGAAGAGGAGAAGAAGAAGCTTCAGCAGCTGCCCACCCGTCTTGAGGACGCACTGGACGCGCTGGAGGCCGATCATGACTACCTCACTGCCGGCGGCGTCTTCCCCGAGGAGCTGATCCGCAACTTCCTCAAGACCAAGCGCGCCGAGTGCAGCGAGCTCTCCAAGATTCCCCATCCCGCGGAGTTCGACAAGTACTTCAATATCTGATGATACAAAGAAAGTCCCGCCGTTTTCCGGCGGGACTTTCTTGCGCCCCAAATGAATATCCCGGTGATCGGTTCCACACAGCAAACACGCCGTCCGGCGGCCTGAGGTCAGCCGGACGCATTTTAATCGGATGAAGCCAATCATCAGAATTTCAATTTGTAGAACAGGCAACGGGAGTTTCGCATTACATCGGTGTTTTGCCGTTCTCCTATTGCCGAGCCCGCAATCCGCGATTGCAGAGCGCTTGCCATACGGACCGGCGCCGCCCGTTTGGGCGGTGCCGGTCCGCTGATACGGATACCCAAATAAGCTGTCGTGCGCGTTACCGGATACTCGTATTATTTTCTGCTGAAGGACTTGCAGTCGGTGCACTGGTCTTCGGTGGGGTTGTTCTCATGGGTGCCGACCTGAATGCGGCCCAAAGAGCAGTAGTTCTCCTTGCCGTAGTGGTGGACGCACTGATGCACGGTGCAGGCAATGCAGTGGTTGGCGTCGCCGTTCTGCCAGGAAGTGTAGGTTTCCATAGTTCTGCCTCCTTAATTATAATAAAACTATGCGCACAGTGGATGACTCCGCTGTACGCATAGCTTACCCCAAATAACCCTTTGAGATACACTTTTTTAAAAATAATCTGATTTTCAGCTGTCGAGGATTGCCTTCCCTTCCGGCGGCACCGTCGGCCGCGGGACAAAGGAAGGAAGCTGGTCAGGGCGGTTGAACCGGCTGTAGGTAACGGTCTTGGTCTTGGGCACCACCAGAATCTGCCACAGGGCGTCGCCCAGGCGGAGCTCATAGCAGGCAGCTTCCCGCTCACGCGGGTCCTGATCGAGGCGGAACATCGGCAGACCCAACGCGGCCAGTCGAGCGGACTCCCGGGCGAAGCCCTCCTGGTCATAGGACCGAACGATCCGCTCCGCAATCACGCCGCCTTTCTCATAGCCGGCATAGGACGTCAGCTCGCCGTCCGGCGTTTCAGGATAGAGCGGCAGTCCCCGGACCCGGAAGCTCTGCGCGTCAAATTCCTCGCGGCAGGCTGCGAGGGAAGTCGTGTAGCTGCACGGGATCTCTCCCACCGCACGGGTCACGCACAGACCGCCCAAGGTCAGCAGCAGCACAAAGGCCGCCGCCGGAAGCAACTGGTGCAGCGCGGTTTCTTCCGTGTTGAGCAGAAGATAATTCGCCGCGATCCAGGCAAAGGCGATGAACAGCAGCGTCAGGCCCAGAAACAGGATATTTCCCGCGCCGAGCTGCCCCAGATCGGGATAGAGATGAGGCCAGTCCAGCAATCGCATGACATGGCGAACGAACAGCAGCACGCCGACAATGACCAGGACTGCCGCCGCGACCCGCTTGATCCAGAGCTTCATAGTACCCTCCTTACCCGGAAAATGCAAGGTGCAAAGCTTTCGGCATTTTGCCTCTTATTTGGACAGGTCTCTGGTCTCCAGGAGCTTCTGCTTGAGCTGGCCTTCAATCTTGCGCAGCTCAGCCTCAGCGCTCGCACGCTTTTGGCGGCCCTCCGTCTGAATCTGCAGGACCTCGTCCAGGGTGGTAATCAGCTGTTCGTTGGTGTGCTGGAGGGTCTCGATGTCCACAACGGCCCGCTCGGATTCCTTGGCCGTCTCAATGGTGGCCATTTTCAGCCTGTCGGCGTTCTTCCTCAAAAGTTCATTGGTCATATCTGTCACCGCCTTCTGCGCTTCCATGGCCTGCTGGCTGTGGCTCAGGCCCAGCGCCAGGACCATCTGGCTCTTCCACAGGGGAATCGTATTCACCAGGGAGGACTGGATCTTCTCTGACATCAGGGTATCGTTATTCTGGAGCAGGCGGATCTGCGGACCCATTTGGATGGACACCATCCGGGTCAGCTCCAGATCATGGAGCTTCTTCTCGAAACGCAGGCACATGGCGTCAAAGTCGTTCGCCCGCTGGGCATCCTCGGCCAGTCCGGTCTGCTCGGCCTTGGCCCGAAGCTGCGCCAACGTCGTCGCCCGCTCCTGCGCCAGCTTCTCTTTGCCGGCCAGAATATACATCGTGAGCTGCTTGTAATAGTCGAGGTTCTTGTCGTACATCTGATCGAGGATGACCACATCCTTCATCAGCGTGCGCTGGTGCTGCTCCAGCTCATGGGAAATCTTGTTGACATTGACCTCGGCCTTATTGTAACGGGCCTTGAGCGCCTCGACGCTGGCGCCGGCCTTCTTGAACAGACCCAAAAAGCCTTTCTTTTCTTCCTCGGCATCGAAGTCCTTCAGCTCCACAACCAGGGAGGAAATCATTTCGCCCACCTCGCCGAGATCCTTCGTGCGGACGGAGGCAAGGGCGGCGTCGGAGAAATCGGCGACGTTCTTCTGCGCGCCAGCGCCGTATTCCAAAGAGAGGTTGGGATTGGTGATGTCGATCTTCTGAGCAAAGTCATGAACAATCTTCTGCTCCGCCTCGGAAAGCATGGAATAATCCGGTCCGGCCCCAACAGCTGGCTCGGGCTCCACGGGGTTCAGATCCAAGGTGGGAACGGGCTCCAGAACGGGGGCCTGGGCAGCCTGTTCGGCTTCCAGAACCGGGGCCTCGCCGGTTTTTTCGGCAGTCTCGAATTTCATTTCGGGGATTTGATCCATTTCAGGTTCCTCCTTGCGCAAAATTTCGTTCGGCGTTCGTTTCAAAATGAGGACCCAGTGTGGACCTATGGCTCATGGCTCATAGCCGCCCGGCTCTGCGCGCTCTGAACGCTGAACCCTCCTGGAGCCCTGATCCCGGACACCTTTTGCGTGCAGGGTACGCGGACGGCAGAGTGCCGTCCCTGCAAGCGGAGTCCGGTGACTGGTGACTGGCGCCTGTGTGACCGGTTCCAGCAGCGCGTCAAGAGTTTGTTTTCAGCCAGGTCCTCAGATTGAAACTAACACGTTTCTTTTTTCTTCGTATCTGTTCAGTATCCTGTCATTTCGAGGCGATTCATCGCCGAGAAATCC
>CALYTU010000112.1 GCA_945487445.1 uncultured Clostridia bacterium
CGGATTTCTCGGCGATGAATCGCCTCGAAATGACAGGATACTGAACAGATACGTTATTCTTTTAATTTTCGTTCATATTGTTGCCTCTGCAAATTCCGATTTGAAATTCCCGAAATCATAGGCATCCGCCAGTGATTATAGGGCGTTAATGAAGTCCTCTGAAACCGTTGAAAACAAAGGATTTTCCGCAATCTGTTCACCGAATCCCTTTATTAAATGTTACACCGTTTCTACAACGCCCGCGCCGCTCATAAGGGCAAAAGCAAGGGCAAGAAAAACCCATAACAGGATATAACAAGGTGTGGCAATCGGGAGCCTGTGACATATGTGCGAATACATCAACGGAACTATTATACAGGAGGATTTCACAATGGAAAAGACTAAATATGACGAAAACAACGGATTGTGGTACAAACTGCGAGGCGACTATTACATTCCCTGCCTAGCAGTACCGGCTCAAGAGGAAAGACCTATCGGCATTTGGGGGCGGCGGCACCTGCAATACATCAAGAAGGAGCGCAAACCCCTGTACATGGAACTGATGACCAGCGGCAGGCTGAATACATACCTTGCCGACATCAACGAAAAGGCGACGGAGCAAATGCTCCTGTTGGTAAAGCAGATGGCCGAGCGTGAGGGCGTCACCGAAGAGCTCAAAGCCCAAGATCAAATGCTTTGGGTACAGCGAATGAACAACATCCGGGACAGGGCAACAGAGCTTGTGAATCATGAGCTGATCTATGTATGAGGTATCGGGCGGCGGGGAGCGATCCCCGCCGTTTTTATATCTGCACCTCGAATTTGCGCAAGCCATACTGATGGTATAAAAATATATGATATTTTAGTATTGGCGGTGTCTTCCATTTGCCTTATCCTTCAAGTATAATAACAGCAGAAACAGTCAAAGGGGGATCAACAGATGAAGCTATCGCTCTCTGAAAATATACGTTCGCTTCGGAAACAACGAAAGATGACGCAGGAAAAGTTGGCCGAAGCGCTGGGGGTTACGGTCGGCGCGGTCTATAAATGGGAATCTGGACAATCACAGCCCGAGCTGAATTTGCTCGTAGAAATGGCAGATTTCTTCGATACGTCGGTTGATATGCTGCTTGGCTACAGGATCCAGGACAACCGTCTGGATTCCGCTCTGGAACGGATCGGCGCATATTGCCAGTCGCTGGATCCGGCGGCGATTCCCGAAGCGGAAAAGGTATTGGGAAAATATCCTCATTCTTTTCGTGCCGTTTATGAATGTGCAAGTGTTTTCCTCGTTTACGGCGCCGCCAATCATGACCTGAGGCAACTCAAGCGAGCCTTGGAATTGTTTGAGCGATCAAGGATGCTGCTTCCGCAGAATGACGATCCCCGCATCAGCGACGCCACAATCTGCGGAAACCTGTCGATCGTCCGGTTCCTGCTCGGCGAACAGGAAAAGAGTCTCGAACTGTTGAAGAAAAACAATGCCGGTGGCATTTTCAGCAGTGATATCGGGGCATTCCTGTCGATCTATGGGGACGCCCCGGAAGAAGCTGGTCCTTTTTTGTCTGAAGCATTGTTATCGGGAGCATCCACCCTTTTCACCGCGATTCTCGGGTATGTGTTCCTGTATCGCTCCAGAAACGACTGGGCTTCGGCTATGGACATCCTTTCCTGGGGAATAGGTCTCCTGACCGGACTGAAGGAAGAGAACAAACCGGATTTCCTGGAAAAAACGCTTGCGGAAATGCTTGTTTTATTTGCTTATGTCCAAGCGAAGATTGGTATGCAGGAAGAATCATCAGATTCGTTAAAGAAAGCTCTGACGATGGCACTTCGTTTCGATGCCATGCCTGATTACAGCCTGAAAGCAATGCGTTTTGCTGAACACATGGATCAATCGACAGTTTTCGATATACTCGGTGCGACCGCTTCGGAAAGTATAAGCAACTTGATCGGCCTTCTGAAGGATCAGAGATTCGCCGATCAATGGGAGGAGGCAACAAGGAATGAAAAGTGATAATCAAAAGAAAGGCAATGTTTTTCGAAACCGAAACTTCCGTTTGGTCTTCCTGGGTGCGCTGGTATCCGAGCTTGGCGCGATCCTGTACAGCTTCGCGGTGAGCTTCTACATCCTTGAGATCAGCGGCAACAACGCCTTCCTGCAGGGATTGTATCTGGGACTTTGTGGCGTTGCGATGCTGGTCTTCACACCGGTCGGCGGGGTGCTCGGCGACCGGAAAAACAAGGCGAAGATCATGTATGGCTGCGATTATTTGAAGGGCGGCGTGATCATCCTCGCCACCGTGCTCATGCTGGTATTTCCCGAACCCCGTGCGCACATCGTTATTCTCTTTGTTCTTGGGATTATCGGCAACGCAGTCAGCGGCGTCTTTAATCCTGCGGCAGGCGCGCTCTTCCCGCACATTGTCGGGGAGAGCCAGCTGCAGCAGGCCAACTCCTATTTCACTATGAAAAGCTCCTTGGAGAGCATCCTCGGGGTCATCCTGGCCGGCATCCTCTACGCCGCTCTGCCGATTCACGTCCTGTTCTTCTTTGTCGGCATCTGCTTTGTGGCCTCCGGCATTTCGGAAATGCTGATCCGCTATGATTTCGTACCTTCCGAAGAGCCGTTGACGCTCCGGCTCGCGCTGCACGACATGGGCGACGGAGTCACTTATCTGAAGACCAAAAAGGCGATCCTCGCTCTGTTGGCCTCCGTCCTGTTCATCAATTTCTTCTTTGCGCCGGTGACCGGGAATTTCCTTCCGTACTTTATCAAAACGGATCTGGCGAGCGCTCCGTACTATCTCTTTGACAATGTCCTGAAGCCCGAACTGTGGTCCTCCGTATTCAGCGTATGCATCGGCCTCAGCTCGCTGCTTGGCGCGGCGATCCTGAGCGGCCGTCCGCAGGCGGACAAATGCGGTCGGAAGGTTTCCCGTCTGCTCTGTTATGTGGCCGCCCTCATCATCGGGCTAACGTTTTGCTATGCGGTCTTCGTCGACCGCGGGGCGCGGATCAACGCATTTCTGATCGCGTTCAGCCTGGGCTGCGCAATGATCGGGTTTTTGATCTCCTGTATCAACATCCCCGTCACAACTGCGATCATGCGGATCGTGGACAAAGACAAGCTGAGCAAGGTTAACAGCCTCACCAGCATCGGTTCACAGGGTATGATCCCCCTCGCATCGGTACTGGCCGGCGTGATCCTGAATGCTTTCGGCAGCACCGTCCTGCTGGCTTTCTGCTCCTTGGGCTTCACGGTCACTGCCATATCTCTGTTGTTCAGCCGACAATTCAAAGAGTTGTGATAACCTTGATTACCAGGACAGACCCGGGTTACATTATGAAACTCTCATTAACCCTCTAACGTCCTGTAAGCCTCAAACTTGCAGGGCGTTTCTATGTATGCACCGCAGGGGCTCCTGCGGTGTATTTTTCTGTCTTAGGTCCTCTGCCAGAGGTCCGTATGGGGTGCCGTGGTGATCTCAATGCGGTCCGGCCCGATGATAAAATTCTTTGGCTGCCGTGTCCATTTCAGGGCTTCTAAGTTCATACCGGTTTCTCCTGCTTTCTTTCGTCAGATTCGTTCCAACAGCAGCGAGGCGGAGTTCTCCTCCAGGCTGTTGTGCCGGTCCAGATGCAGATGGGTCCCGGGCTGCTCCTCCGCGAGGGCCAACAGGTGATTGGCCAGGGAGCGCAGCCCCTCGGCATTTGCGGCAATCCGGGCCTCGCCGTCTTCCACCCGGACGTGAATCTCAAATCCTTCTTCCCAATGCAGCTCCATAGGAAACGCCTCCTTTTTTATCCGCTGTCTTTGCAAGTCCTTTGATGAAGGGGTAAAGCTCCAAACGCAGCGCCTCGGATCGGCCGCGCAGTCAGCGGCCAAACGAGGCCGCGGAGGCCAGGCTGCCGTCCGCATGCAGGGCTGCCAGGGTGAGCTTGCCCTCCTCCGGGCGGCTCTTGACGCTCAAGGTCTCCCCCTCCCGGCATTGGGAGAGAAAGCGCAGCTCCATCTGTGTGGGAGCGAAGGCCTCCCAAAAGGCGCTGTCATAGGCATCCTGGAACATTTCGATATAGCGCAGATTCGTCATGTGGCGGCTCTTGTCCAGGTCTGTGACCCGGACTGTCCGGGTATAGCGTTCCTCCATTCCCTCCGCCGACGCCTCCAGGGGAGAAAAGGCCGGGATGGTATTGGGAAGCTCCTCCGCCAGGTTTTCCGGCAGCTCCACCGCCTGGGGGCGCAGCGGGCGCTGACGGGTCAGGCTGAACAGGCAGCTTTCCATCTGCCCCTGGGCCGCAAGCTGATCGTGCTGGCGGATCGTCACAAAGATCGGCACCCGCACCGGGCTTCGGCTGGGAGCGATCCAGGTGCACAGCTGGATCGGCTCAGTGTAATCCAGCTTCCGCGCCAGGGAAATCTGATACCGGGTATAGATCCAGGCCGCCCCATACTGCTCCGGCAGCACGTCGTTTCCCTTGTTCATGGAATGCATATTATAATGGTCCCCGGGAACTGGACCAAGGGATTGAAAAAATACGTGAACAT
>CALYTU010000113.1 GCA_945487445.1 uncultured Clostridia bacterium
GACCGTCAAGGGCGGCCGTGTGATGCAGTTCTCCGCTCTGGTCGTTGTGGGTGACGGCAAGGGCACCGTGGGCTATGGCCTGGGCAAGGCAGCGGAAGTATCCGAGGCCATTCTCAAGGGCATTGCCAACGCCAAGAAGAATATGGTCACCATCAGCCTTTCCGGGACCACCATTCCCCACGAGGTCATCGGTGCTTACGGCGCCGGCCGCGTGCTGATGAAGCCCGCTGCTGTCGGTACCGGCGTCATCGCCGGCGGTGCTGTCCGTGCCGTGATGGAAGCGGTCGGCATCTCCAACATTCGTACCAAGTGCCTGCGTTCCAACAATCCGCAGAATGTTGTGAAGGCGGCCATGCAGGGCCTCATGTCCCTCCGCAGCCCCGAGCAGGTGGCAGCGATCCGGGGCAAGAGCGTCGAAGATATCGTTGGCTAAGGAGGCGTTTGAAATGGCTATGTTAAAGATCAAGCTCGTCAAGAGCCTCAATGGTCGGCTGAAGAAGCAGATTGCCACCGCCGAGTCCCTCGGCCTGCGCAAGATCGGCCAGCAGACCGTGCAGCCCGACAACGAAATGACCCGCGGCAAGATTGCCAAGATCGGCTTCATGCTCGAGGTCACCGAAGTGGAATAAGGAGGAGACAAGAATGGAACTTCATGAACTTGCTCCCGTTCTGGGCTCTACCCAGGTTGGCAAGCGCAAGGGCCGCGGCACGGGCACCGGCAACGGCAAGACCGCCGGCCGTGGTCACAAAGGCCAGAAAGCTCGCTCCGGCGGCAAGATCCGCGTGGGCTTTGAAGGCGGCCAGATGCCTCTGGCGCGCCGCATCCCCAAGCGCGGCTTCAACAACATCCACGCCAAGCCCCTGACTGCGGTGAATGTCGCGGTGTTCAACGCCTTTGAAAACGGCGCCGTCGTCGACGCCGCCGCTCTGATCGAGAAGGGCATCATCGACAACTGCAAGTACGGTCTCAAGGTCATTGCCAACGGCAATCTGACCAAGGCCATCACTGTGAAGGCCGCTGCCTTCTCCGAATCTGCCAAGGCGAAGATCGAGCAAGCAGGTGGAAAGGCTGAGGTGGTGTAAGGTGCTTCAGACTATCCGCAATGCCTGGAAAATTGCCGATCTGCGGAAAAAGCTCCTGTTCACCTTCGCAATTCTTCTGCTTTACAGACTCGGCAACGTGATTCCGGTCCCCTTCGTTAACACGGACACGATGAGCCGGTGGTTCGAAGGCTCTACGTTGCAAAACTCTGTTCTCGGTCTGTTCAACATGATGTCTGGCTCGGCATTCTCCAGAGCGACCTTGTTCGCCCTGTCCATCCAGCCCTACATCAACGCATCCATCATTATTCAGCTGTTGACCATCGCCATCCCGGCCCTGGAGCGTCTTTCCAAGGAGGGCGGCGAGGAGGGCCGCAAGAAGATCGAGCGGATTACTCGCTACACCACAGTTGGCCTCGGCGTCCTTATGGGCTGGGCTTACTGGATGATGACCAAGAACTCCAACATCCAGTCCATCCAGGCAGGCAGCGGCGAGATCCTGGTCGATACCGGGATCATCCCCGCCATCACGGTCATCCTGTCGTTCACCGCGGGCTCTGCACTGGTGATGTGGCTCGGTGAGCAGATCACCGAGTTCGGCATCGGCAACGGCATCTCCATGATCCTGTTTGCCAACATCGTTTCCCGTCTGCCCGCCATGACCATCAACCTGGGTGACAATCTGATCCACAGCTTCAAGGACTACTGGTATGTTGCCGTTGTGGCAATCGTGGGCATGGTGGCGCTGATTATGCTGATTGTCTACGTCACAAATGCCGAGCGCCGCATCCCCGTGAGCTACGCAAAGCGGGTTGTGGGCCGCAAGGTCTACGGCGGCCAGAACACCTTCCTGCCCATCAAGGTCAACATGAGCGGCGTTCTGCCCATCATCTTTGCCCAGTCCGTCGCCACCCTGCCCGCCACCATCGCGGCGTTTGTCGGCAAGGCCGATAACAGTAACCCCTGGTATCGCTACGCCTGGTCCAACACCTCTGCGGTGTATCTGGTGGTCTATCTGCTCCTGATTGTGGCGTTCTCCTACTTCTACGCCACCATTCAGTACAATCCTGTTGAAATCTCCAACAACCTTCGGAAGAACGGCGGCTTCATTCCCGGCTACCGGCCCGGCCGTCCCACCTCCGACTTTATCAAGCGGGTCATCAACAAGATTACGCTCTTTGGCGCCATCTTCCTGGGCATTGTCGCCGGTCTTCCCATTGTTACCGGTATGATCAGTGACAAATTCTCCTCCATGGCCATTGGTGGAACCTCCGTCATCATCGTTGTGGGCGTGGCACTCGAGACGGTGCAGGCCATCGAGGCACAGATGTTGATGCGCCATTACAAGGGCTTCTTGGAATAAGGAGGGTACCGGCATGAAGCTGATTCTTTTGGGCGCCCCCGGCGCCGGCAAGGGAACCCAGGCAGAGACAATCTCAAAGGAACTGGGCATTCCCACCATCTCCACCGGCAATATGCTGCGGGAGGCTATCCAAAACCAAACCCCTATCGGCCTTGAGGCCAAGCGCTTCATGGACAACGGTCAGCTCGTTCCCGACGATGTCATCATCGGCATTGTGGAGGAACGGGTCGCTCGGGACGACTGCCGCAATGGCTATATTCTCGACGGCGTCCCCCGCACCATCGCCCAGGCGGAAGCTCTGGAGCGCTTCGGTGTGACCATTGACAACGTCGTGTCCATCGAAATTGAAGACGCTGTGATCGAAAAGCGCATGTCGGGCCGTCGCGTTTGCGGCCGGTGCGGCGCGAGCTACCACATCACGGCGAACCCGCCCAAAACTGACGGTGTGTGTGACAGCTGCGGCAGCGAGCTGGTGATCCGCAAGGACGACCGGCCCGAGACCGTCCGCGAACGTCTGGAAGTCTACCACCGACTGACTGAGCCCCTGAAGGGTTTCTATGAAGCCCGGGGAAAGCTGCGGATCGTCAATGGCAACCAGCCCATTGAGACCGTACACCGTGAGATTTTGACGGCTTTAGGTAAAGGCGTATGATCTCGATCAAAACGGAGCGAGAGCTGGAAGTTATGCGAAGGGCCTGTAAAATTACCGCGGCAGCCCGTGCCCTGGCAGGGGAAATGGTAAGGCCCGGCATAACAACCGGTGAAATTGATAAAGCCGTTCACGACTTTATCATCTCTCGGGGTGCAAAACCCTCCTTCCTGCATTATCAGGGTTATCCCGCCAGCGTCTGTATCTCGGTGAATGAAGTGGTGATCCACGGCATTCCCGGCAGTCGGGTGCTGAAGGACGGAGACATCGTCTCCGTCGACGTGGGTGCCCTGTATGAGGGATTCCATGGGGATTGCGCTGCAACCTTTGCCTGCGGGAACATCTCCCCAGAGGCACAGCGGCTGATCGATGTCACAAAGCAAAGCTTCTTTGAGGGCATTCGGTTTGCCCGTCAGGGATACAGAGTCTCTGACATCTCCCATGCGGTCCAAACGTATGTGGAGGCCAATGGGTTCTCCGTTGTGCGCGCCTTCGTAGGTCACGGCGTGGGTGAGCATTTGCACGAGGAACCTTCCGTACCCAACTACGGAACACCCGGCAAGGGACCCCGGCTTGTCAAAAACATGACCATCGCCGTGGAACCCATGGTCAACATGGGGACCTATGACGTCCGCGTTTTGCGCGACGGCTGGACCACAGTGACGGCCGACGGCAAGCTGGCCGCCCATTACGAAAATTCCATCCTCATTACCGACGGCGAGGCGGAAATCCTAACCGTCACCGAGGGACTGTAATATGGAAGAAATATCCATATCGGACATTATTGTCTCAGCCGCCGGCCGCGATCAGGGAAAACTGTTCTATGTGATCGGAACAGAAGGCGTGTACGTCCTGATCGCGAACGGCAAAGACAGAAAGCTCGAACGCCCGAAACGGAAAAAGCTGAAGCATGTTCGTTTCGTCACTCGGACCGACTCCCGGGTTGGGGCGAAGCTCCGCGCCGGTGAGAAGGTGCTCAACAGCGAATTGCGCAGGGACCTGGCGGCCTTCCGCCAGGACCTCGCACAGAACCAGGAGGAGGTTTAAGGATTTTTGGGAAAGGCCGATGTAATCGAACTTGAGGGCATCGTCACCGACGCCCTGCCGAATGCCACGTTCTCCGTCGATATCGGCGGCGGACACACCATTCTGGCCCATATCTCCGGCAAGCTCAGAATGAACTATATCAAGATCTTGCCCGGGGACAAGGTGACAGTTCAGCTCTCACCTTATGACCTGACGTTGGGTCGTATTACGTGGAGAAGTAAATAGACACACGTTGTATTGAATGGAGGTACAACAACATGAAAGTAAGACCGTCCGTGAAGCCCATGTGCGAAAAGTGCAAAGTTATCAAACGCCATGGCCGCGTAATGGTTATTTGCGAAAACCCCAAGCACAAGCAGAGACAAGGCTAATAGGAGGTGCTCAATAAGAAATGGCACGTATTGCTGGTATTGACCTGCC
>CALYTU010000114.1 GCA_945487445.1 uncultured Clostridia bacterium
CACTCTTGGATACAAGATCTTGTAGCAGGTCCTCACTTTGCAACTATACCCAAACTTTTTTGACGGTGGACTGCCGAAAATGCTTGAATACACCTGAGAAATCCGCTGCATATTTTTAATGAATGCAGTGGGTAAAGGCCAAACTAAAGGCCAAACTTTTTTGGAGGCGTCTTCCAAAGCTTCCAGAGGTACAAAAAACCGTCAAAAAGTGGCTTGAAACAAAGAAAAAGAGTCAAAATCCGAAGATTTTGACTCAATTCCTTTGGCAGCGGGTGAAGGATTCGAACCCTCACAAACGGAGTCAGAGTCCGGTGTGCTACCATTACACAAACCCGCTATCGCTGCGCTCTCCTCTGACGATTGCCTAAGCGCACTATTATTATATGCAGTTTTCGGAAAAAGTCAAGCAAAAACTTCGCCTTTCCGAAAAAATTTTTTCACCTGTTTGTTTTTTCATGGGGCTGAAGAGCTCCCGGATACGGAAAACCCGGGGGACCTTGTCCTCCCGGGTTTTCCGCGCGTGAAGGCAATCAGTTCTTTTTCTTCTCTACAATGTAGAGAATGGAGACTGCGGTCAGCGCAGCCTGGAAGATCAGGAAGAACCAGCCGCCGACGGTCAGGTGGACGGAAGTAGTATAAATGCCCATGACATTGACGCCCGCAATCCAGGTGATGACGAACAGCAGGAGAATCAACGCGGCAGAGCCGGCGATCAAAAGGTCCAGGAACTTGCAGCTGTACTTGTCAAAATAGTCCAGCAGGAAGAAGACGATGCAGACCGTAAAGAGGATGTTGGAGATCACAAGCAGCCAGGACGCGCCAATGGCCATACAGAAGGCCTCGCCTCTGCTGTAGACTTTTAGCAGGGATAATACAAAGCACAGCCCAAGCAGCAGGAAGGTGCAGCCATAGTAGCTTTGCGCCATGCCCTGCATGGCATTGAACTTATCGAACAGGCCGCCGCAGGAGGGCAGCTTCAAACCCAAATTGCGCGGCGCGGCGGGCGTATAAACAGGCGCGGTGGGGATGCCTCCGCTCATACCTGGATTGACCGGCGCAGCAGAAGCGGCAGGGTTGGGCATTGCGGCGGGCACGGCAGCGCCTTCGGGAGCGGCGGACGCGCTCAGCCGGTTTCCGCAATTCGGGCAGAAGGGCTGGCCATCGTCCACACGGGTGCCGCACTTTTCACAGAACATAGTCTTTCCTCCGTTCTTTTTCAGTATCTCAGCGGCTTCCCGCTGTAAGTCTATCATACTCCAGTTTCCGGGAAATGTCAATGCGCCGTGGCGGAAAATCTTTCCTCTTTGGTCCCCTTCGTGGGATTTTGGCACTGTGCGGATATAGAATAGAGCCAAGAAAACAAGCGGAGGAATTTTGATGCAGATTCGCAAACCCAAGTCGGCCGGTGATACCGGAGTGCTGTTGATGCTGCCGCCGGAGCTGATCCGCCCAAACCCGGGTCAACCGCGGCGCTGCTTTGACCGGGAAGGGCTTCAGGCACTGGCTGCCTCCATTGCCCAGCATGGGCTGCTGCAGCCTCTCACCGTCCGAAGACAGGGAGATGTCTATGAGCTGATCGCCGGGGAACGGCGTCTGCGGGCTGCCCGGCTGGCGGGTCTTTCCCAGGTTCCCTGTCTGCTTTTACGGCTCGACGAGCTGCAGAGCAGTCTCGCCGCCCTGGTGGAGAACCTGCAAAGGCAGGACCTCGACTGTTGGGAAGAAGCCGAGGGGATCGCCCGTCTGATCCGGGTCTACGGCCTCAGTCAGGAGCAGGCTGCCGCGCGGCTGGGCAAGAGCCCCTCCGCCGTTGCCAACAAGCTGCGGCTCTTGAAGCACCCACCCGCCGTCCGGGCCGCCCTGCGAGATGCGGAGCTCTCCGAGCGACACGCCCGGGCGCTGCTGCGTCTGCCCGATGAAGACCGGCGTCTGGAGGCAATCGCCGTCATTGTCAGCAAAGGCCTGAATGTGGCGAAAACCGAGGCCTACATCGACGAGCTTCTGACCAAACCCGCTCAGCCCCGGAGGGAACCACATAAGCTGCTCATTAAGGATGTGCGGCTGTTTCTCAACTCCATGGACCGGCACCTGGCCACCCTGCAGCAGGCGGGCATTCCGGCCCATGCGGAAAGGACGGAGGAAGCGGATCGCATCGTATTGACCATTACCCTCCCAAAGGCCAAAAATTCGTGACTGTTCAGAGCCTTGCATTACGCCGCAGCGATGCGTAGGGCGAGCTGACCTCAGCCCACCGCGAGATGCTGAAACGCCGGGGATTGTTTTGGCGGCCGGTTTCCGTCCGCCCGGCGCAGCGATTTGTCGCCGCACCCTTCTGAGGGCCGAACTGTTATAAAAATCGGTCAAAGAACGGAAAAATGAAGTCAAAAATACTTGCACAACGAACCGGGATATGTTATAATGCCGTAATCGGGAAGAAAATACCAGATCTCACAAAGGAGCACGGTTATGGAAAAGAAGCATATTTTTACCGGCGCGGCCACCGCGCTGGTAACGCCTATGAACGAGTCCGGGGTGGACTATGAAGCTCTGGGCAAACTGATCGACTGGCAGATCGCCGCCGGCATCAAGGCCCTGGTGGTCTGCGCCACCACGGGCGAAGCACCCACGCTGACCGACAACGAGCACTGTAAGGTTCTGGAGTTCGCCATCCAGCGCTCCGGCCACCGGATCCCCATCATCGCCGGCACCGGCTCCAACGATACCGGTCACGCCATCATGATGACCCAGTTCGCCTGTGCCATCGGCGCCGACGCTGTCCTGTGCGTAACTCCCTACTACAACCGGCCTACTCAGTCCGGCCTGATTGCCAGCTTCACCGCCATCGCGGACGCGGCAAACGCGCCCGTCATCCTCTACAACGTTCCCTCCCGTACCGGGAGCAACATTGAGCCTGAAACCTACAGCATCCTGGCCGACCATCCCAACATTTGCGCCGTCAAGGAGGCAAACGGCCGTATGCCGAAGATCATGGAAACGATTCGCCTGGTGGGAGACCGGATGGACGTCTACTCCGGCAACGACGATCAGATCGTGCCGATGCTGGCCGTGGGCGCAAAGGGCGTCATTTCCGTGCTCTCCAACGTCATGCCCGCCCAGGTGGTGGAGCTCTGCGATCGGTTCTTTGCGGGCGACGTGGCTGGCTCGGCCAAGCTGCAGCTGGACATGCTGCCCCTGATCCAGGCCCTGTTCAGCCAGACCAATCCCGTCCCAGTGAAGGCCGCCCTGACCCGAATGGGCCTGATCGAAGATCGGCTCCGTCTGCCCCTGACGCCCATGGAAGAGCCCTTCCGCAGCAAGCTGTTCAAGCTCATGGGCGAGTATGGCTTGATCTGACGGAGGACGCGGCATGAAGTACATCATTCACGGTGCCTGCGGGCGGATGGGCCAGGTCGTGCAGCAGGTCTTTCGCGAGAAGCTGCCGGACGCCGATCTGATCCCCGTGGACCCCATGGCAAAGGACGGCGAGACTTACACCGCCCTGGCCGATTACACAGGTCCCGCCGACTGCATCATTGACTTCTCCCATCACAGCCTGACCCCCGCGTTGACCGCTTACGCGGCAGCCAAAAAGCTGCCCCTCATCATCGCCACCACCGGTCAGACGGAACAGGAGCTGGCATGCATCCGCGAGGCGGCGAAGACCGTGCCCGTGCTCTTTGCCAGCAACTTCTCCATGGGCATCGTGGTGCTGACCGCCCTGGCCAGACAGGCCGCCAAGGCCTTTCCGGACGCGGATATCGAAATCGTTGAGATCCACCATAACCGGAAGCTGGACGTTCCCAGCGGCACGGCTCTGACACTGGCCCAGGCTGTCCTTTCGGCGCGGCCCGGCAGCCGCTTGGTGATCGGCCGCCACGAAAACGGCAGACGCGAACCCACCGACATCGGCGTTCACTCCCTGCGGATGGGTAACGTTGTCGGCGTTCATGAGATTCACATCTGCACGGACACGCAGACTCTCACGCTCCGCCACGAGGCCCATGACCGCGCGCTCTTCGCTGAGGGCGCCCTCACAGCGGCTCAGTGGGTCGTGACCATGGAACCCGGGCTCTATGACATTCAGAGCATTCTCAACGGGATACTGCAATAATCCGGATATCGGTTTAACAAACCTGACCCGCCGTAGTGGCGTGCAACAGCGAAAGCCTTTTGTTCCGGCAGCAGACCGCAAAGACCAGAACGGCGGGACCATTCTTCAATCATGCAGGAACAAGCATTGCTTGTCCGCACGGTTCGATATGTGTGTGCGTGTCGGCGGACGAGCAATGCTCGTCCCTACGGCGTAATTGACAGGTCTCAGCCTCGGGCTGCGGCCAATGGCCGCCCCTGCGCTTCATCGGCTGATGAAAACCAATACCTATATCATTTATCATTCGTACCTATTCAGCAGCTTGTCATTTCGAGGGAGCTTGCGACCGAGAAATCCGTTTTTCCCGCAAAAGAAGACGGATTTCTCACTTCGTTCGAAATGACAGGAGGGGT
>CALYTU010000115.1 GCA_945487445.1 uncultured Clostridia bacterium
GCAGCGCTGATGAAGCAGAATGCAGAGCTTTTGGCGCAAGTTGCATCTGCCAATGGTACCTATTCAGCAGCTTGTCATTTCGAGGGAGCTTGCGACCGAGAAATCCGTCTTTTCCCGCAAAAGAAGACGGATTTCTCACTTCGTTCGAAATGACAGAAGGGGTTACTGAACAGATACTATCTTTCTTTCTTTTTTTCTTTTTTTAGTTCCGTCCGGCTCAGACCGTAGAGCTCGCTGACCCTTGCGTGGCGGCCTGTGAGCCAGAGCCACCCAAAGAGGGTCTCAAGTCCCGTAGCACGGGCATACTGGCCTGGGGTGGCAGACTTGGGCGCCTGGTGGGTGTGGGCGTTTCGACCGCGCTTATAGACGGCGGTTTCCTCCGCGGTCAGGTGAGGCAGCAGGGCCGCCACAAGGGCCGCCTGGGCGGGGGCTGTGACCCGGGCAACGGTGCGTGCATGGAGATCCCGGACCCGTGCGCTTCCCGCACAGGCCAGCTCGGAGCGCACCAGCAGCTCAAACACTGCGTCACCCACGTGGGCAAGGGCCAACTCGGAGACGGAAGCGAGTTGGTCCGGGGTCAGGGTCAGGGCAAGATAGTCCGTCATTTTTTCAGCCCCTCCTCCATGAATTTGATCCGATAAGTGACGAACAGGGACACTGCCAGCGGCAGGGCAGTGGCGTAGAGAACGGGCAGCAGATCAGAGCAGTAGCCGCCGATCATCAACCCCGACGCCAGCACCAGCATCCACCGGCGCAGAGCCTCCAGCCGGGCGATCCGGCCCTTGAACAGGGTGCGGATGCTGTCGCGGCCGTCCGTGAGCGTCTCTCCCTCGGCGGCAATGTCGGCAGGCTTCCGAAAGAGGACCCAACCCTTTCTCTGGGAGGCCACGGCCCAGCCTGCCCGCTCCTGGGCGGAGCGCCAGGCGATTTCCCCTGCGCTGCCGGAACGGTGGGCGCAGTATCCAAGCCGATGTACATAGACCCCTTCGCCGCGGGCATAGGTTTGAACAAAGCGGCCCGCCCTTTGGGGCTGCCACCCCGTCCGGGACATGGCGTTCATCATATTTTCCATTCCGCGCAGATCGCCGGGGGGAAAATAACGGAACATCCGTATGATGTTCATCGAAACCCCTCCCACTTCTTTCATATATTATAGCAGATTATAAAAAAATATCAATTATCCAGATGAAAATGTTAAAAACTGCTTGTCAGAATAGAATTCCTATGTTACAATGCTTCTGATAGAATTTGATAAAGGAGGCTTTTTTTTATGCAAATTCTAAAGCCCGCCGTTGCGGGCACCCTGGAATCCAGTGATCTGATGGTTACGCTGGAGCCGGGCAATGACGGCATCGAGCTGTCTCTGACGAGCAGCGTCATGAATCAATATGGCCGTCAGATCAAAAAGACCGTTCTGGAAACCCTGGAGCGGCTGGAAGTCAAGGACGCCAAGGTTACTGTCGTGGACAAGGGCGCTCTGGACTGCACCATCAAGGCTCGCGTGGAATGCGCGGTGCTCCGCAGCTGCGACAAGTCGCAGGCGGATATTCCCTGGGGAGGTGTGATCAGATGATTCCTCGTCCAAAGCCTGAACGGTTCCGTCTGCGCCGGACAATGATCTTCATGAGCGCGCAGAAGCCGGGTCTGATCAAGGACGCCTACATCTACGGTGTAGACTCCATCATGCTGGACCTGGAAGACGCTGTGGCGGAAAACCAGAAGGACGCCGCCCGCTTCTCCCTGTACCACACCCTGAAGACCATTGACTACGGCGATACGGAAGTCATCGTCCGCATCAACGGTCTGGATACCCCCCACTGGCAGGAAGACATCCGCGTTTGTGTCGCCGGCGGCGCCGACGGCATCCGTATCGCCAAGTGCGAGAGCGCGCAGGATGTTCACACGGTGGAGGAGCATGTGCTGGCCGCCGAGCGTGAGTTCGGCGTAGAAGAGGGCAGAACCCTGCTCATGGCCGCGCTGGAGAGCCCCAAGGGCATTCTCAACGCCTATGAGATCTGTGCCGCCTCCGACCGGATGTTCGGCGTTGCCATCTCCGGCGGCGACTTCCGCAAGTGCATGCAGACGAAGTTCACGCCCGACGGTGTGGACATGATGGTGGCCAGAGGCCAGATGCTGATTGCGGCCCGTGCCGCCGGCGTTCAGTGCTTCGACACGGTTTTCACCAACCTCAACGATGAAGAAGGCTATCGCGCCGAGGTCATGCAGAACAAGGCCATGGGCTTTGACGGCAAGAGCCTGATTAACCCCAAGCAGATCCGTCTGGTCCACGAGCTCTTCGCTCCGACCGAAAAGGAGATCACCCAGGCTGAGAAGATCGTTCGCGCCTATCGCGAGCAGAGCGCCGCCGGCGTCGGCGTCTTCACAGTCGACGGCAAGATGATCGACATTGCGTTCATTCCGGGTGCGGAGCGGACGCTGAAGCTGGCCCGCGCCTGCGGGCTCTATGAGGGGGATCTGGTATGAAAAACGCAGTAGGCAGAGACATTCCCGATTACCTCCTGACCAACGGCAAGGAGGTCTATCAGGGCAAGAATTACATGGACGGCAAGTATCTCCAGAAGGCCGCCCCCAAGACCCGCCGTTATGAGAAGCCCCAGGAGTCCAAGATCGTTGCCACGATCGCCGACGCGCTGCGGCAGTGCGGCTGCAAGGACGGCTGCACCTTCTCCTTCCATCATCATCTGCGCAACGGCGACTATGTGGCGAACATGGTCGTGAAGGCTGCTGTGGAAGAGCTGGGCATCAAGGATATCACCGTAGCCGCCACTTCCCTGGGCTCTGCCCACGATGTCATTGCCGACTACATCGAGCAGGGCATCGTCACCGGCGTGCAGACCTCCGGCATTCGCGGCCGGATTGGCGACGTGGTCTCCGCCGGCAAGCTGAAGACCCCTGCCATCATCCGGTCCCACGGCGGACGTCCCCGCGCGATCGAGGCCGGTGAGGTCCATATCGACATCGCTGTGGTCGCCGCTCCCACCTCCGACTGCGTGGGCAACTGCCGCGGCATCGGCGGAAAGTCCAACTGCGGTTCTCTGGGCTATGCCATGACCGACGCCAAGTACGCCGATCATGTCATCGTTGTGACCGACGATCTCGTGGATTTCCCCAACTATCCCGCCTCCGTGGAAGCCATTGATGTTGACGCCGTCGTGGTCGTGGACTGCATCGGCGACCCCAAGAAGATCGCCTCCGCGGCTGCCCGCATCAGCCAGAACCCCCGCGACCTGATGATGGCTGAGAACGTGGCCAAGGTCATTGCTGCCACGCCCTATTTCAAGGAAGGCTTCTCCTTCCAGACCGGCGTGGGCGGCCCGTCTCTGGCGGCCAACCTCTTCCTGGAGAAGTATATGGACGAGCGCGGCATCAAGATGGGCTGGGCCATCGGCGGCATCTGCGGCCCCATGGTCGAGCTTCTGAAGAAGGGCAAGGTCGGCAAGGTTATCGACGTGCAGGACTTCGACCTCGAATCCGTCAACTCCATCAACCAGACCCCCAACCACTTTGAGATGAGTGCTTCCCAGTATGCCAACCCGGCCAACAAGGGCGCCTTCGTCAACAAGCTGGACTTCGTGGTTCTGGCTGCCCTGGAGATCGACACCGGGTTCAACGTCAACGTTCTGACCGGTTCTGACGGAATCCTGCGCGGCGCTCCCGGCGGCCACCCCGACACCGCGGCCGGCTCCAAGTGCTGCATCATCGTCACCCCGCTGACCCGTGGCAGAATGGCCACCGTCTGCGAGCATGTCGTCACCGTCACTACCCCCGGCGACTGCGTGGACGTTCTCGTGACCGACTACGGCATCGCGGTCAACCCCCTGCGGCCCGATCTCATCGCCTGCCTCGATGAGGCTGGCATCCCCCATGTCACCATCGAAGAGCTGAAGGAAAAGGCCTATTCTCTGGTTGGCCGTCCCGATGATCTCGAGTGGGAGGACAAGGTCGTTGCCGTCCTTGAGGCGCGCGACGGCACCATCCTGGACGTGGTCCGTAAGATCAAGCCCTATACCGTCGACAAGGATTGATTTCAGGCAATTTGGAATCGACGACTTGAAACACGCCGCTAGGCCTTCCGTTCTGTTATCCTGAGCGGAGTCGAAGGCACTGCCTTCTCCTGACGGCATGCAGCAAGATACGAGCATACGGCGGGCGGTAACGCCCGCCGTTTTGCAATCAACCACATCGCGAGCAAATTGATTTAGCAGCCCGAAGGGGCAGCGAGGAATCCGTTCCTTATCCGCCAAGTTGCGCAAAGAGAAACGGATTCCTCGCTGTGCTCGGAAGGACAGCTTTCAGTGAACCATCATACGACGGCAATTTCACGCTGCGCAGATGCAATTTGCGCAATACATTTCTTTCCACGATCCGTATCTGTTCAGTATCCTGTCATTTCGAGGCGATTCATCGCCGAGAAATCC
>CALYTU010000116.1 GCA_945487445.1 uncultured Clostridia bacterium
CGGATTTCTCGGCGATGAATCGCCTCGAAATGACAGGATACTGAACAGATACAGAGGAATCACAAACAATGCCCCTCTTTTTGAGGGGCATTGGAATGATATGCGAAAGCCAGAAAGTCATTGCGCGTGACCCACCGATACAAGCATTCCTCGGAGGAAAGCGCAAAAAATTCAACGGATATCCTTTCGCGGGTAGTACAGGAAGGCCGCCAGAATGCCGAGGGCGAACAGGGCAAGACCGATGGCGATCCGGCCGCCATCCAGGCAGCCGTTGGAGACGATTTGCGCTCCGTCACAGAAGCCGAAGGGCGTGAGCTCCTTCAGAAAGGCCACTTTTTCGGTAATGTTCGCAAGAAGGTTCATCACATAGAACAAAGCGGCGATCCCCAGACCGATTCCCGCGCTGCCCCGGCGGAGGAAGGCAGAAATGCCGAAGCAGATTCCGACAAGCTCCACGGTCAGCAGGGTGTAGGCCAGGTGGAGCAGGCAGACCTCTTTCCAGGGGATGTCCTCACCTACGACGGTCATGGAGCCCAGGCTAAGGGCGAAGACAACGACATTGAGGGCGAGGACCCGGAGCAGGAGAGAGACGAGCTTTTCTCCCGCCACGCTGGTCCGGGACACCGGATGGGTCAGCAGGAACTCGGCGGTCCGGCCCCGCTCTTCCCCGCTGAGGGAAGCCGCGGCAGTAAGCGCAGCGTAAAACGCACCGCCCAGGCCCAGAACGTTGCCGCATTCAATGGCGTAGTAGCCGATCAGGCTGCCAAAGTTCAACCGATCCATGCCGAAGGCGGCGGTAAAGGAGCCCATGGAGCCGAAGATTTCGCTGACCTGCTCCATTTCCCCCTTCATCTCCGGGAAGAGAAAGACGCAGACGACCAGCATCGAGCTGATGGCGGCTGTCCAGATCCACCAGGCAGTTCTCCCCTGCCGCAGTTCATGTCTGACGACGGTCATACCGCCTCACCCCCTTCATAAAAATGCAGAAACAGCTCTTCCAGGTCCGGCTCTGACACCGACAGATCCGAGACCTTTCCCTGAGCCAGAGTCTTCAACAGGTCGTCCATTCCGCCGTTGTAAAGGAAGCTGACCGCACCCTCGGTGTCCTTGCGGTCCCGTATTCCCTCCAGGCCCGAGAGGTCCACGCTGCCGTGAATCGTGACCCGGCGGGCACCGGAACTGACCAGGTCTTCCACGCGGTCGCAGGCGATGATCCGCCCAGCCCGGATGGCAGCGGCCCGGGTGCAGTTGCGCTGAACCTCCGAGAGGACGTGGCTGGAGAGAAAGACCGTGGTCCCGCTCTGATTGCGCTCCCGCAGGATCGTGAAGAACTCCCGCTGCATCAGCGGGTCCAGGCCCCCGGTGGGCTCGTCCAAAATCAGCAGGGCGGGCGCGGCCTGGAGGGCGCAGACGATGCCGACCTTCTTCCGGTTGCCGTAGGAGAGGGCGTCCACCCGGGCCGTGGGGTCCAGCTGCAGACGCTCACAGAGCCGGGCAGCCTCCGCGCTGCAGTCCAGGCCGCGGAGGTCGGCGGAGAATTTGAGCACATCCCGGACCTTCATGCCGGGATAAAAGACCGTCTCCGAGGGGAGATAACCCACGTCTCGCAAAATGGCAGTAGCCTGCCGGCCAACATCCTTTCCCAGCACCGTCGCCCGGCCCGCCGTGGGAGCGATCAGCCCGAGCAGGGTTCGGAGCGTGGTGGATTTGCCCGCCCCGTTGGGGCCGATAAAGCCGAAAAACTCCCCCTGCTCCACCGCGAGATCCAGGTTTTCGATCCCCCGGTCCTTGCCGTAGTATTTTGTAAGACCTTCCGTTTTAATCGCGTCCATTGTTCGCTCCTTTTTCACATCAGGCTTCGGGCGGCACAATCCCGCCCTTTTGCGCCTCGACCTTCTCCCGCTCCCGGAGGAAAACCCGCCGGGCGTAAATCAGGGATAGCACCAGTGCGAGCAGAAGGGCTGTCAGCATAATGGGAATCGCCTGGGCGTCGGCGCCCAGGCGCGCGCCGACGATGCTCACGAGTCCGGACGCCGCCAGAACTATGCCGCCGAAGCGGTTGCTTCTCTGCCAGGTAACGTCATTGTATTGAGACCATGCGCAGCGCAGGCCCATAACGCTGTTGCGCCGGGATTTTGGCATCACATTCCCCAGAACAATGAAGAGTACACCCATGCCGATGGCCGTGAAAGCGCTGATCTGCAGCGGTACCGCCGCTCCGGCCTGCGCTTGCTGATGAAGCAGAAAGGCCTGGAACCCGGTGAAGAACAGGGCGGTGGCAATCATGATAACCCGGAGGACCTTCCGGTTGGTCGCTCCATAGGCGGACTTTTGCTCATTCTCCTTCGCGCTCCGTCTAAGCTGGCAATCGGCCAGCCAAAAGAGGGCGCCCAGCAGCAGGACGATCCCGGGCAGGAGAAAATTCTCCCATTTGGAGCCCCAGTGATCCACAACGCCGGAGAAGTCATAGCGCAGCGGCACCCGCTCCGGCAAAAATTGCAGCCATACCAATGTCACGGCCAGGGGCAAAAACACGGAAAGTCTTGTCAGCAGTTTCATACCTTTCCTCCTCCAAACTGGCTGGCCCAGAGGACCAGCTCTTGAAAAACCGAGGTGTTGACCTCATAATAAACGTAATTCTTCTCCCGGTACTCCAGAACCAGGTCCGCGCCCTTCAACAGCTTGAGATGGTAGGACAGGGCCGCGGGACTGAGCCCCAGTCGCTGGGCAATCTCCCCGGCGTTCATACGTCCGTCGCGGAGCATGAGCAGGATCTCCCGCCGCTGCGGATCGGACAGGACCTTGAAAATACTTGTCTCCCCCATTCGCACCACCTATTTCAAAAATAATTTAACTGCTGATTGAAGTATAGCACCGCGGCGTTTCGTTGTCAACAGGTATTTCAAAAACATTTAAAACACCTGCTCTTTCCGATTCTCGCTTTCAAACACGGGGCGCAGGCTCTGGCATAACCGAACAGATGCACGGCAGTCTCCTTGTAATCACAAAGCGGTGTAAGCCGGGCGCATAGCCGGCGGGGCGCTGGCATAGGCTGTCGCGTGGGGTGGTTGCAATGACGATGTCCTGGATTTGGGTTTGTCTGCTCGCGGTATCGCTGTTCTGCGGACTGCTGCAGGGGGGTGTGGACCTGGGCCGCGCCGCGATGGCCGGTGCAGGAAAAGCGGTGGAGTTGGGGCTGTCGCTGGCAGGAAGTCTGTGTTTATGGAGCGGGTTCGCAGCGGTTTTGGAACGGTCCGGTCTCCAGGCCGGGCTGGCGCGCCTTCTCTCTCCTCTGCTGGGTCGACTATATCCAACGACGCGGCAGGATCGAAGAGCTATGGGCGCCCTGAGCGGGAACGTGACGGCAAACCTGTTGGGCCTTGGCAGCGCGGCCACGCCCCTCGGAATCGACGCTGTCCGCCGGATGCAGGCCCTGGCGCGGACGAACGATGCCACAGACGAGATGTGCAGGCTGGTGGTAATGAATACGGCTTCCATCCAGCTTTTGCCCACCACCGTTGCCGCTCTGCGGGGGAGCCTGGGGTCCGCGGCGCCCTTTGACATTCTCCCGGCGGTCTGGATTACCTCCGTGTTCTCGGTGGCGGCGGGGCTGGGAGCGGCGGCCCTCCTGCAGCGGCTGTGGCACTGACCGGTTATCTGATCCCCGCCCTGCTGCTAGGGGTCTCAGCCCTCGCCCTGGGACGGCGGGTGGATGTTTACGCCGTCTTGCTCGAGGGCGGTCAGCGTGGTCTGGAGCTGGTGAAGGCCATTCTCCCGGCCTTGGTGATGCTGCTGACGGCAGTGGAGCTGCTGCGGCAGAGCGGAGCCATGATGCACCTGACGCGACTGCTGGCCCCGGCTGCGGGGTGGCTGGGCATTCCCGCCGAGACAGTACCGCTGCTGCTGATCCGCCCCCTTTCCGGCAGCGCCGCCCTGGCAGTTGGCGCGGACCTGATGACCGTCTACGGGCCGGACTCTCCGGTGGGCCGCACAGCCGCGATTATGCTGGGGAGCACGGAGACGACCTTCTACACTGTCTCGGTCTACTTCGCCGCCGCCGGGATCAAGAAGACGCGCTACGCCATTCCCGCCGCCCTCATCGCCGATCTCACCGGCTTCGCGGTCGCCGCCCTGACCGCGAGACTGCTGTAGGTTGACGCATATTAGATTTTTCGTATCTATTCAGTAGCCCCATCTGTCATTTCGAACGAAGTGAGAAATCCGTTCCTTTTTGCGTAGATAATACGGATTTCTCGGCGATGAATCGCCTCGAAATGACAGGATACTGAACAGATACGATTTTTCCTGCAGCGGCCGCTGCGAAAATAATGCGCTGCTACGGATGCACTCCACCCCCAAATCTTTTTGATGAACTTTCTTGAGTTTCCGCAAATGAAATTCCAAATGTGAAAAAATCATAGCGTCAAGCTAT
>CALYTU010000117.1 GCA_945487445.1 uncultured Clostridia bacterium
CTCACTACGTTCGAAATGCCGAGGGAAGGACGAAGAAACGGATTCTTCGACTACGTCAGCGCGTTTCGCGCCTGGGCCCCGGTGGGGCCCTGCGGATCGTGCCGGAGAGCTACGCTCGGAGGCACAAACCATGCCTTTTGGCGGCTTGCGCTTCGCTCAGAATGACAGGGTGGGGGCTGAACTGTTGCAAACGGGCAAAAAAATCCCCCCGGAAACAGGGCGAAAAACTAGTTGACTATGTGGAAAACAACGTTTATAATATTGGGTGGGAAAGACAGAATTGGATATTTTGTCTAAATATATTAGACCGCTTTTGACAAGCCGAAAGGAGTTTGTTTATGCAAGCCTTCATGGACGCCATCGTGAAACCCATCGCCGGGCCCGGACTGGAGCTGCGGCGTGTCCCCGTCCCCGAGCCCAAGGCGGGCGAGGTTTTAATCAAGATCCACAAAACCGCCATCTGCGGCACCGATGTTCACATCTTCAACTGGGACCCCTGGGCTGCCGAACACATCAAGCACCCGCCCATGACCATCGGCCATGAGTATGTGGGCGAGATCGCCAAGCTGGGCGAGGGCGTCACGGACCTCCATGTGGGCCAGCGCGTCTCCGGCGAGGGCCATATCACCTGCCACCGCTGCCGTAACTGCCGTTCCGGCAACATCCAGTGGTGCAAAAACACCGTCTCCGTGGGTGTGGACCGCGACGGCGCCTTTGCCGAGTACGTCTGCATCCCCGCCCAGAACGTCATCCTCATCGACGAGAAGATCGACGAGGACGTGGTCGCCTTCTTCGACGCCTTCGGCAACGCCACTCACACCGCCCTCATGTTCCCCCTCATCGGCGAGGACGTGCTGATCACCGGCGCCGGCCCCATCGGCATCATCGCCGTGGGTATCTGCAAGTTCGCCGGGGCACGCCGGGTCATCATCACCGATATCAACGATTACCGTCTGGGTCTGGCCCGCAACATGGGCGCCGATGTGGCCGTCAACACCGCCAAAGAGGATCTCAACGAGATCATGCGGCAGGAAGGCATTCGAGAGGGCTTCGACGTGGGTCTGGAAATGTCCGGCAGCGAGATCGCCTTCAAGCAGATGCTCTCCGTCATGCGCACCGGCGGCAAGATCAGTCTGCTGGGCATCGGCAACAAGCCCTTCACCCTTGATATGAACGCCATCATCGGCAAGGGCCTGACGCTCCAGGGCATCTACGGCCGCAAGATGGACAACTGGCACCAGATGCTGAGCATGGTCCAGGGCGGTCTGGACGTGTCCCCCGTCATCACCCATCGGATGCACTATACCCAGTTCGAGGAAGGCTTCGCCGCCATGAACTCCGGCAAGTCCGGAAAGGTCATCCTCGATTGGACGAAGTAAGGATCAGTCATTTTGGAATGAGGAGGTTAAGGACATTATGAAATCCGCATATCAGGCGTTTGAAAACGAACTGAACGCCATCCGGGAGGCCGGGACCTGGCGCGAAGAGCGCATCATCACCACTCCCCAGTATTCCCGCATCGACACCACCAAGGCCAAGGGCGTTGTCAACTTCTGCGCCAACAACTACTTAGGTCTCTCCACCCGCCCCGAGCTGATCGAAGCCGCCAAAAAGAGCTATGACCGCTGGGGCTTCGGCCTGAGCTCCGTCCGCTTCATCTGCGGCACCCAGGAGATCCACAAGGAGCTGGAGCGGCGGATCGCCAAATTCGTCGGCACCGACGACGCGATTCTCTATTCCTCCTGCTTCGACGCCAACGGCGGTCTGTTTGAGACCCTGCTGGGCAAGGAGGACGCCATTATCTCCGACGAGCTGAACCACGCCTCCATCATCGACGGCGTCCGCCTTTGCAAGGCTGCCCGCTATCGCTACAAGAACAACAACATGGACGACCTGCGCGCCAAGCTGCAGGAGGCCCGCGAAGCAGGCTGCCAGAAGATTATGATCGCCACCGACGGTGTCTTCTCCATGGACGGCTACATTGCCAACCTGCCCGCCATCTGTGATCTGGCCGACGAGTTCGACGCTCTGGTGATGGTGGACGATTCCCACGCTGTGGGCTTCATGGGCGAGCACGGCCGCGGCACCGCGGAATACTGCGGCGTGATGGGCCGTGTGGACATCATCACCGGCACCTTCGGCAAGGCCCTGGGCGGCGCCTCAGGCGGCTACACTGCTGCCCGTCAGCCCATCGTGGATCTGCTGCGCCAGAAGAGCCGTCCCTACCTCTTCTCCAACACCGTCGCCCCCGCCATCTGCGCCGCCACCATCGCAACCCTGGATCTGCTGGAGGGCTCCACTGCCCTGCGTGACAAGGTCCATGAGAACGCTCGCTACTTCCGCGCCGAAATGGAAAAGCTGGGCTTCGAGCTGCTGCCCGGCGAGCACCCCATTGTTCCCGTCATGCTCTATGATCCCAAGGTTGCCCATGAGTTCTCCCGCCGGATGCTTGAGAAGGGCGTCTACGTTGTGGCCTTCTGCTACCCGGTGGTTCCCAAGGGCAAGGATCGGATTCGCACCCAGCTCTCCGCCGGCCATACCAAGGAGGACATCGACTTCGTGGTTAAGTGCTTCGGCGAGGTCAAGCAGGAAATGGGCCTGTAAGATCAGGAAATCGTCCGCGTAACAGATTGCTTCCGCAGCCCCATCTGTCAATTCGAAACTGCACATCTGAAAAGAGCCGATCCGGACCAACCGGATCGGCTCTTTTGTTTCTGTTCATCAGGCGCAGATGCCGCTTTCCGCGCGGCGGACCTCATAGAAGTTGGCGATGGATGCCTGCTGGTAGGGATTGACCCACAGGTTGCCGAGGCCGCAGGCCAGAGCGCCCACCAGGAACCAGCCGATGAAGCTGAGCTGCAGGCAGAAGAGCTTCCAGCGATAGCCCTCCATCATCCGGGTGGAGGTGTCCAGGCAGGTCCGCCAGTCGGCGTCGGGGTTATCCACCTTCACATAGAAGGCCAG
The DNA here is from genome assembly GCA_945487445.1 of uncultured Clostridia bacterium. Classification (GTDB taxonomy): domain Bacteria; phylum Bacillota; class Clostridia; order Oscillospirales; family Oscillospiraceae; genus JAFRPC01. The sequence continues at coordinate 2,965 of CALYTU010000117.1, forward strand.
CGCGAAGCTGAAGGATTTGCGGATGGCAATGAAGAAACCGGCAATGGGGATCAGGCACCAGAGGAAGACGATCAGCGTCTGCATCAGGCCCAGCACCAGCGTCTCGCCGAAGCGGTCAAAGCCCAAAAACAGATCGCCAAATTCGATCTTCCCGTAACCCCGGGCCTTCTTCAAGAAGACCACGGCCCGGCCGAAAGCGATTGGCCCCATCAAAATCAGGGGGAAGAAGTTTGTGATGATGCTGCCCACCACGCAGACTGCCAGCGCGGTGAGCCAGTCGTTGTGGAAGATGGAATTGCCCAGGTTTTGCCGTGCGCGGGCACGGAGCTCGGAATTGGCGATCATGGTTCATTCTCCATTATCTTTCTTTTTTTCCGATTCAGCAGCCTGTCACTTTGCGGGAGCTTGTGCCCGGGAAATCCGTGCTTTTCCCGCTAAAGGGGACGGTTTTCTCACTTCGTTCGAAATGACAGGAGGGACTGCTGAAAACGATCCATGTGAATTTGCTCTTCGTGGCAGCGGCTTATCAATCAGATGAAAGAGGCTGTCGTGTTTCATCATTCGCTCTTTTTCCCATCAATGATCCGGTCTGCTGCAGCAAAGAGCATTTCCTGCAGCGACGCTTCCCGCTCGCTGATCTCCTGCGCCGACAATCCCGCGGTATCAAAGGAACCGCCGATTGAATACGCATATGCCCCGCAGTCCAGTTCCAGCTCTACGCCTTTCCTCGGCGACAGATCCTCGCGAAGGTTGAGCTTGATCGGCACGTCCCGATAGCTGGTTCCATCATACCCCTCACGCGATCCACGCGTATTGCCCGAAACTCCCAATGTGTAGAATCCGTCTTTTCCCGCATTCTTACCGGTTACATGGTAACAGTACGGTTTTGCGCAGCGGGTTCTGCCATCCAGATCAACGATCCATGTCTGCGAATCCGCCCCAAATTCCGTCAGATCAACGACGACAAGGCCCCTTGTCGCGTCGCATTCGTCAAGAATGGCCCGAAGCTCGGAAAGCGATGCGACCTCCTTCTCAAAGGAAGGATAAACCGGCCACGTCATATAAGCGTACACTCCTAAAACGATCAGCAGCACGGCGAGCGCACCCAGCAGCCCGAATCGCACGATGCGTGTTCCCTTAGCGGACTTTTGTTTCATTTAAATACACCCTACTTTCACTTCTCAAAAAGAGCATAATATGCATACGCTGTTTCAGCTCTTATCCCAGATTGCTTTGGGCGATAAAGATTTCCTCCATTTTTTGTGTACGCAAGCAGTTTTTCATAGGCGGCCCAACGAAAACTATCCCGTGCCCAAGCTGACACTTGATTCCAATCTTTGATTTGGCTCGTAGCTATTCTACGGCTTGTATCTACTCCCGTGTCTGTTCAGTATCCTGTCATTTCGAGGCGATTCATCGCCGAGAAATCCGTAT
>CALYTU010000118.1 GCA_945487445.1 uncultured Clostridia bacterium
CGGATTTCTCGGCGATGAATCGCCTCGAAATGACAGGATACTGAACAGATACCATCCCCCTATGAAAAGAGTTTCGTGCTATGTCCGCACAGTTTTGCGCTTACGATGTTGAATTAGCATTCGATCACACACTCTGCCAATTAGAAAGGCGGCTGAAATATGAATTATCTTCCTCGACCGGGCATTGTGCTCGTTTCCATTTGCAACATGCCGGTTCTCGTCCCCCTGCGCTCGGCCTATGACGCTTGCAGACAGATCAAACGAATTCCGATCATGTGGGCGATTATGTGGGAGACGTTGGAAAAATACGGAACGCTGGATCAATTTGTGGAGATCCAGCAGATCATTACAAAAAAAACGCCGGACGAGATCAGACGGAAATATGAATCTGTCTGCGAGGAGCTTTTTACCCTCGGTTTTCTTGTTAAGCAGGAGGATACAGAATCATGACTAAGCCCGAAGCAGCCCTGTTGTCTCTGCTTCGGGCCGCGCTGCACGAAGAAAAGCCTGTCGATCCGGAACTGACGGTTGGGGAATGGGAGACCCTCTTGCGGCTGGCGGACGTCCATAAGCTCCTGCCGCTTGTTCTGGATTCTTCCTGTAAGCTATCCTCCCTGCTTGCAATAAAAAGGGGCTGCGAGAAGCAACTGTCTTCTGACGGAAGCGCCGCGTACAGCAGGAAAGATGACGCAGACAGTCATGACGACGTACCGAGAGGGACTTCGGCTGGTCCGGGTCCGGGCTCGAATGACTGTTTAACAAAGTGGAAGAACCATGTGCTCGCCCAGGTCGGACGGCAGGCGATTCAGGAGAACGAATTCTTGAACCTGATCCTGGAGCTTCGTGCACGGGGCCTGGAGCCTCTGGTTCTGAAAGGCCCAATCTGCCGCGCCCTCTATCCTAAGCCCCTCCTCCGTCCCTCCGTGGATGACGACCTGTTGATTCCCGACGCCCAGGGTCCCGCCTTCCACGCCGCTTTGCTGGAACTGGGCCTGACGGCTGATGACCCTGGCGCGGACCCGGAGAATGGCTGGGAGCTCAGCTATCATATGCCCGGCTCGCCCCTCTACATTGAACTGCACAAGCGTTTGTTTGATCCCGAGTCCGAGGTTTTCGGAGCTTGCAACAAGCTGTTTTCGGGCGCATTGGACCGCACTGTATCGGTGAGGATCCAGGACGTTTCACTCAGGACCCTCGCGCCGACCGACCACCTGCTGTTTTTGCTGCTGCACGCATTCAAGCATTTCCTCCACAGCGGCTTTGGCCTTCGCATCGTGTCGGATATCTGCTTGTTTACGGACCGATTTTGGGACCGGATTGACTTTACCGCAGTGCTGGAAGGCTGCGCGCGCCTGCGAGCCGACCGTTTCGCCGCGGCTGTTTATCGGATCGGGAAGAAGTACCTGAACCTGCGTGCCCCAGCGCTCTTCGACGGGATTGAGACAGACGAGACCGCGCTTCTGGAGGACGTACTGGCCTCCGGTCTGCACGGCACGCAGATCGACAGACTTCACAGCGCCAATATCACGCTCGGCGCCGTCCGTGACAGTAAGCAGGGCAGATCTGCCTCCGGCGGCCTGCGGTACACATTGTTTCCCCCGGCGAAAGAGCTCACCGGCGTCTATCCTTTTCTCGATAATCGGCCCTGGCTTCTGCCCGTGGCCTGGCTCCGCCGGGTGGGCGGCTATGCCAAGCGGCGCAAGAGATATGGATCGCAAAGTCCGACGGCCACCCTTCGCATCGGAAAGGAACGCATTCGCCTGCTGCAAACCTATGGGGTGATCGACTAATATTGGAAGCCGATCAGCACAATGATAATTCGTTTTTGTTCTGTTGCGCAGCACCGATATACGCCCGCTGTTTTGAGCATTTTTCACAATACAAGCTGTTCCGGATCGATGTTCGCTTGCTTGTAGTTGACAGAATACGAAATGAAAGCTATAATAGACTCGAACTATTCGCAAGGGAGTTTTTTTATGCCAATCTATGTCAAAAGCGAGATCGCACCGCTCAAGCGTGTTCTGCTGCACCGACCGGGGCAGGAGCTGGAGCATCTGACCCCCGGCACCCTGGACCGTTTGCTGTTTGACGACATTCCCTTTCTGACCGGCGCGCAGCAGGAGCACGACCAGTTTGCCCAGGTCCTGCGCGACAACGGCGCGGAAGTGGTCTATCTGGAGGAACTGGCCGCTGAGACCCTGCGTGCCAACCCTGGTCTTCGGGAGGAATTTCTGAAGGAGTTCGTGACCTTCTCGCCCAATGTGGACTATCGGGAAGAGCTCTATCGCTACCTGCTCTCCATTCCCGACGACAAGGAACTTATCTTAAAATCCATGGCCGGCGTCTCTTTTCAGGAGCTGGGCGCGTCTCCGAAATTCAGCCTGCCCACGATGCTCAACCGGCAGAACAACTTCGTTCTGGAGCCAATGCCAAACCTCTACTTTACCCGCGATCCCTTCGAATCCATCGGCGAGGGAGTGGCCATCAACCGGATGTTCTCTGTCACGCGCTGCCAGGAGACCATCTTTTCCCGTTATATCTTCCGGTATCATCCCGAGTTCGCGGGGAAGATTCGTCTCTATGCCAATGGCAGCGAGCACTACTCCCTGGAGGGCGGCGACGTTCTCAACCTCTCGCCCGAGGTCATTGCCATCGGCATCTCCCAGCGTACTACGCCCGAGGCCATCGAGAACATAACCAAGCAGCTCTTTGCGGACGAGCAGGCCACGATCAAGACGGTGCTTGCAATGGAGATCCCCTGCATGCGCGCCACGATGCACCTGGACACGGTTTTGACCCAGGTGGATCATGATAAATTTGTTGTTTTCCCCGATATGCTGGAATCCCTGCGCATCTTTGAGATCACCCCCGCCGCAAAAGGCGGGCTCCATATCCGCGATACGGGCGGCAACTTGCGCGATGCGCTGCAGTTTTATTTGCATGAGGAGCGCGTCGAGCTCATCTTCTGCGGCGGCGGCGATAATGTGGCCGCCCAGCGAGAGCAGTGGAATGACGGTTCCAACACGCTCTGCGTCGCACCGGGCAAGGTTGTGGCCTATAACCGCAACACCGTCACGAATAGAATCTTTGAGGAGCACGGGATTACGGTCTTGAAGATTCCCTCCGGCGAGCTCAGTCGTGGCCGCGGCGGCCCACGCTGCATGTCCATGCCCCTGAACCGTGAAAGAATGTAAGCGACAATCCCTTCGATTGTGCAAATATCCAACCAGAAAACCATAAAAGGAGAATTATTATGCCTGTCAATCTCAGAGGACGTCATTTTTTGAAGCTGTTGGACTATACCCCCGCCGAGATCCGTTATTTGCTGGACCTCAGTGCGGAGTTCAAGCGCAAGAAGCGCTCCGGTGAGCCCCACCGTTATCTGGCCGGCAAGAACATTGTTCTGCTGTTCGAGAAGACCTCTACCCGTACCCGCTGCTCCTTCGAGGTGGCCGGCATGGATCTGGGCTGCGGCGTGACCTATCTGGATCCCGGCAGCTCCCAGATGGGAAAGAAAGAGTCCATTGCGGACACCGCTCGCGTTCTGGGCCGCATGTATGACGGCATCGAATACCGCGGCTTTGCGCAGGATACGGTCCAGGCCCTGGCTGATTACGCCGGCGTTCCCGTCTGGAACGGCCTGACTGATCAGTTCCATCCCACCCAGATGCTGGCGGATCTTCTGACCATCGAGGAGAAGCTGGGCCGCCTCAAGGGCGTCAACTTCACTTACATGGGCGACGCCCGGAACAACATGGGCAATTCCCTGATGATTGCCTGCGCGAAGATGGGCCTGAACTTTACGGCCTGCGCGCCCAAGAAGCTCTTCCCCGAGCAGTGGCTTATTGACGAGGCCAAAAAGATTGCGGCCGAAAACAACTGCACCGTCCGTCTGACCGAGGATGTGACAGAGGGCACCACCAACGCCGACGTCATCTACACCGATATCTGGGTCTCCATGGGCGAGCCCGATTCCGTCTGGGCGGAGCGCATTAAGCTCCTGGCCCCCTATCAGGTCAACGCGAAGGCAATGGCCAACGCCAAGCCCACCGCTATCTTCATGCACTGCCTGCCTTCCTTCCACGATACCAAGACCACCATCGGCGCCGATATCGCCAAGAAGTTCGGCATCAACGAGATGGAAGTCACTGACGAAGTCTTTGAGTCCCGGCAGTCCGTGGTCTTCGACGAGGCGGAAAACCGTATGCACACCATCAAGGCTGTCATTTACGCCACCCTTTGCTGAATTCTCCGCTCACACCCGGCCCTTTGGCCGGGTGTGATTTTTTGTAGAAAGGGCTTATGTTTTTATGTATGATCGTGTATATTATAATTGTGCATAACGTATCTATTCAGTAGCCCCATCTGTCATTTCGAACGAAGTGAGAAATCC
>CALYTU010000119.1 GCA_945487445.1 uncultured Clostridia bacterium
GAACGGATTTCTCACTTCGTTCGAAATGACAGATGGGGCTACTGAATAGATACTGGGACTTCACAAAGCTATACAGCCGATAACCAGAAGCTGAATGAAAAAAACTGACGGCGGCAGCCTGATCGTAACGCGGGCTGCCGCCGTCATATTTTTGCCGGGCGTCGCGCGCGGGCGCTCACCCGTTTTGGGAAAGGCTGTTATTCATCTCGAACAGGAACTTTACGATGGTGGCGCGGTTACAGACCGTTTCCGGGCTGAACATGTCTTCCGAGGTCCCGGCTGTTATACCGGAGTCACGGGCCCAGAGGATCGCCTTAAAGTAACTGGAGCTGCGCTTCACGTCACGGAATGGGTTATCCAGCTGCTCCGGCTCGGGAGAGCCGGCATAGCGCCACAGGAAGGTCACGGCCTGTGCGCGGGTGCATTCCCGCCCGGGGCTGAAGGTGTTTGCGCCGGTGCCGCTCGTGATGCCCTTCTCCGCAGCCCAGAGGACGGCTTTATAGTAATACTTCGACGGCTTGACATCCACATAGGGGTTTTCCGTGACGGTCGGCTCGGGGCTTCCCGCCAGCCGCCAGAGGAAGGTCACGATCTGCGCGCGGGTGCAGTGTTCCTTCGGCGAGAAGGTGTTCTCGCCGGTCCCGGCTGTGATCCCGTTCTCCACGGCCCAGGCCACGGCGTCCGAGTACCATTTGTTCGGCCCAACGTCCCGGAAGCGGGCAAACACGCTCTCATTCGCACCGCAACGGCTGCAAACACCGTTTTGGTAGGTATGGCCCAGCGGACGGATGGGGAGCAGGACGGATTCACCGTTGGATACGCGGGTGCAGGTCAGACTGCCGGTTTCCGCGCAAGTCGGGGCGACCTTTGCAGCCTTGCTGGACCCGGAAACGTCTCCCACCTCGCCCAGCCAATAGTTTTGATCCACCTTGACACCGGCCGCAATACCGGGCAGGCTGCCATGGCTGTCAAATTGCCAGACGTGGGCGCCCTTTTTCGCCGTGAGGCTGCTCGAATTCCACTGCGCCGCCCAGCGCGCCCATTTGTCATAGGCTGCGTCTGTCATGCGGTTGTTCATGACGCTGGTGCTGGCATAAACGCCTGCCCGGAAGCCGCTGTTCTCGATGGTGCTGCAGAAGGCCGTAATGACGGACAACAGTTGATTGTTGTCCAGCGAAAGAATGTTTCTCGTCTCCTCCACGTCATAGAAAATCGGAAGGCTCGGCAGGTTGTTCTTGTCAATAAACCCCAAAACGGCGTTGGCCTCCTTGATGGCCATCTCCACCGTGGTAGCGCCGGCGTAGAAATACAGGCCGAAGGGAATGTGGTTGGCCTTGCAGCCGGCGATGTTCGCTTCAAACTGGGTGTCCTTCTTGATGTTGGGTCTCTCGTAACCGGTAAACCCTGCCCGGATGATCGCGAAGTCGATGTTGGGGGCCAGGGCACGCCAATCAACGGTGCCCTGGGCGTAGCTCACATCCACGCCCATCGGCGCATACTGCGCGTCAAGCGGATCTTCCGGTTCCTCCCCCACGCCGCAGACAGGACAGACATCGCCCTCGAGGGGAACGGCACAGTCATGGGCATAGGTGACAGGCGTATCGGCGCTGCGGCGGTAGATGGAATAGCCGCCGTTGACAAAATAGCTTTTGTTCATGCGCTCCAACGCGGACTGGCCGGTGAAGCTGGTGCTGTAGCAGCAGCCGTTATCAGCGGCGGTGGGGTTGGCCTGGGAAACCTCCACGGAATTGATCGCGCCGTCGGGACCGTAGGTTACGTCTGTGACCAGAACGGTGTGCCCCGATTTAATGAGCGCGTCGCCGATCATAAGTTTGGTGTAGGAATTTTCGACCTTGATCGTGCCTTCCCACGCCTTGAGCGTGGTGCAGGTCTTGCGCCGATTCGTCTGCCAGGCCCAGGAGACGAAGCCGGAGCAATCGGTGCCGTAGTACTGGGAGCCGCGGCTGTAGGTGCAGCGGGTGGTATACATCTTGCTGTTCGCGTCCTTCACTGCCTTCACAAAGCCGGTGGGGCTCGTCGTCCAGGGAACGTAATCCAGGCCCTGGCCATAGGGCAGGCCGGTATAGGTCTCGCCGGCCTTATAATAGAGCCGCAAATTATAGGAGCTGTCGTAATAGCCCCAGCCGCCCACACCCTTGCGGGGCGTCCACCGGACATTCAGCATCTGGCGGGCACGGCGAACAATGTTCTGCTGGTTCGCGGAAAGGGCGGGCCGCAGCGCCCCCTGCGGGAGGACGGCAGCGGGGGAAACCGGGGGGTCCACCACCTCGATCGCGGGCTCGTCCATGCGGGCCTCGCCGCTCCCGGCGGTCGCCCCCGGCGTGACAGCCTCATCGGAAGTCTCGGGGACTTCCGGGCGATCCTTGCCCGGCTTTTCCGGTTCAACGTCGACGGGCTCGTCCTTGGCAGGTGCGGGACGCGGACTGTCAGCGTCGGCTTCCGCAGGCGCGGAAGGCTCGGCGGGTTCGACCGGCGCTTCTTCGGGCACAGTGGGTTCTTCCGTCGGCTCCACGGGCTCCTCGGCGGGCTGCGTCGGCTCCTCGGCAGGCTGCGTCGGCTCCTCGGCAGGCTCCTCAGGGATCAGATCTGCAGGCAGCTGCGGATCATCGGGGTCCGCGGCGGCGGGATCGGGCGGAGCCGCTGTTGGCGCGGCGTTTCCGGTCCGGTTCTCGGGCCGCGCCAAAATGTCGGCAAGCTCGGCTTGCAGGCGCAGGCTCTCCGCCTCCTCAGCGAGCCCTTCTTCCTCGGGCGTGAGATTGTCTCCGGCGGACAGCGTGGTGTAATCCGTGTCAAAGCCCCCGAAGGCGGCAGGCTCGGCGATACCGGCAAGGGCCTCCCGCAGGTCCGCCTGATAGCCCTCGCCATCGACGGTATAGACGATCAGGCCGTCAGCACGGTCAGGATAAACGGTATAGTCCACGGCATGCTCCGCAAGAAGCTTGCCGTCTGCGTAGAGATTGTAGTCAAAGAGGCTGCCCGTGGCATAGACCAGTCCGGCCCCGGTGGGGACGAAGCTCCAGAGGTCCTCGGCAAAGAGAATCAGCCGATAGTCGCCCGTCTCCAGCTCCAGCTGCCAAACCGCGTTGTCACTGGAGAAGTCCAAATACTGACCGTCCACCAGATAGACCTGCCCGAGCCTGCCGGCAAAGGAGGCAAGCAGAATTGTCTCCTCCCCGCGCGCCAGGTCAAAGGCGCAGAGGTCGAAGCTGCCCTCCTCCCGCTCGCGGGCAAAGTAGAGCACGCCGTCGGCGTAGTTCAGCTTGGACACAGGACCTTGCAGGACCGGAGTCTTCCGGTGATCGGCGTCATAAACACAGCCGTCGTTCTCCTCGACGTAGAACAGGCGGTCCCCGGCTGTGACGCGGCGGCCTCCGGCGGCCAGCATATCTGACGGATCGGTACCGAGCGTGCAGCCGGGATCGGGCAGAGCCGTCTGCGCGGCAAATGCAAGCACACCCCCGGCACTGCAGAACAGCAGCACCGCGAGCAGCAGCGCCGTGAATCTATGTAACAGAAATTTCATAGCGTCCCTCCAAATTATGTAAACCAGTAGACGTACAGCATCTCTTTATCTATTGTGTTTAATTTTACAGGAAACGGAGCGCTTTGTCAACAGTTTGTAACCTTTTCTACAATATTTATTTTCGGGTATCTATTCAGTAGCCCCATCTGTCATTTCGAACGAAGTGAGAAATCCGTCTTCTTTTGCGGGAAAAAACGGATTTCTCGGTCGCAAGCTCCCTCGAAATGACAAGCTGCTGAATAGGTACATTTTCGGAAATATATGGAAGAGGAAAAACTGAAAAGGATTCAGTCTCCGAAAAGAGGCTGAATCCTTGGTTTTGGACGATTCTTCCTTGGGCGCGGACGGGGCCCCGCCCCATGCGGCGGGCGGACGCGGGACCGTCTTCCCGCGCAGCTGAGAAACCGATTGGCTTCTCAGAGCTCCAGCTTGTCTTCCATGTCATTGATGACGTAGTAAACCATATTGTCCTGGGGCTTGATATAGAGCTTGCAGGAGCGAATCATAGTGGCGGAATGCTTAGCTTTAAAGTCCTCCTTGCAGCGATCCACGAGATCGGCGCAATCGAATTGCCGGTTGGCGTGCTGCACATAGACCTCGGGGACGAACACAGCGGCCACCTGTTTGCCGGCGTTCCGGGCGGCCTCCAGGACGGGTTCAGCCTTTTTCGCGGCGGTCTCGGCCACTGTTTTGGCCTTGCGAACGACGGGCTCGGTCTTTTCCAGCGCGGCGTCCACAACCTCCTTCACCTTGTTTGCGGCCATGACGGACACCTCCTTTCTTTTGTCGTTTTCTTGTATCTATTCAGTAGCCCCATCTGTCATTTCGAACGAAGTGAGAAATCCGTTC
>CALYTU010000120.1 GCA_945487445.1 uncultured Clostridia bacterium
CGTCATTTTGCCGAATCCTCCTGCCCGCAAAATGGTTTGGGCTGAACTGTTACGCCTTCTGTTCTTCTTGTTTCATCTTCGATTCCGGCCTCATTCCGAACGCAGGGCTGTGACAGGATCCTGACGCGCTGCCTTGCGGGAAGGGATCAGACCTCCCAGGAGGGTCAGGCCAATGGACAGGGCGACCAGAATGGCGGCAGCGGTGATCGGCAGGTAGGCGCGGATCTGGACCTCACCGGCCACAGAGGCAATGAGCCGGTTGGCGGGAATCAGCAGCAGATAGGTGATGCCCACGCCCAACAGCCCCGCCAGAGCGCCGATGATAAAGGTCTCAGCATTGAAAACCTGGGAAACATTCCCCTTCGAGGCGCCGATGGCGCGGAGAATGCCGATTTCCTTCCGCCGCTCCAGAACGGAGATGTAGGTAATCACGCCGATCATCACGGAGCTCACCACCAGGGACACCGCCACAAAGGCAATCAGCACCGCCGAGATTGCGTCCACGATGTCCGTGACGGAGCTCATGAGGGTATCTACGATATCGGTATAGGTTATGACCTTGTCCGGATCCTCCCGTTCCATTCGCTTGTTGTAGTCCTCCAGAATCTCCTTGACCCTGGCTTTGCCCGCGAAGTTCTTGGGATAGATGGTGATGGAGGCGGGGTTCTCATCGGCGGCATAGCCCAGCTTCCGGAGGTTGCCGGCATAGGTGTTGCTCTGTTTGCTCATCAACGCCGTCATCAGATCGCGCAGCTCGGCAGGGTCCATGTTCATGGAGAAGGCCTCGGCAAGGGCTTCGGGGTCGATCTGGAAGGCGTCCTGGAGGTTGGCGGCAAACTGCTCTGTCAGCCCGGAGAGATTGTCGGCGACGGTCCGGGTGAGCTGGTCCGTCAGGCCCGCCATGGCGGAGTCCATTGCGTTTCCGATGGCGGAGCCCATGGAGGCGGCATAGCGGGAGAAGAGGGAAGCGGCCCGCTTTTCCAGGCCGGATGTATCAAGCGCCTTGGTGACGGCCTCGGTCAGCGTTTCGCCGGCTGCGTCCGAGGCGAGATAATTGGTGAAGGAGTCTCCCAAAGCCCGGAAGCCGGGCTGTCCGGTCTCCCCGGCGTAGGCCTCATAGCCCTCAAAGACCGTCTGCGTCAGGTCCCGAATCTGGTCCGGGGAGAGCGTGAAGGCCTCGGCCCGCTGTCGCAGCGTGTCGGCAGCGGCCTGCAGGGCCGCCTGTGCTTCGTCGGTTTGGAGATAGTCGGAAAGAAATGCCAGGGGCAGGTTCTCGCCCTCGGGGTCACGCTCCGCCGCATAACCGGGATAGCCGGCCAGCACGGCGGTCAGCATCGTCTCCAGCTCCTCGGGGGTCACGGCAGCGGCGCCGTTATCGGAGAGAGCGCTGCGGATGCCGGCGTCTACAAGCTCCCGGGCGGCGTCAGAGCGAAGATACTCCCACAGCGCCCCGGCCAGGCGATTCGGATCGGTGGCAGGGTCCTGCTCCGCCTCGGCCAGCCAGCCCTCCAGCAGCTTCTCAAAGAGGTCGCGCAGATCCTCGGCGCTGAGCTGGAGCTTGACGCCCCGCATCAGGTCTGAAATATCCTTCTGGGTCAGGCTCGGCATGGGGAGCGCAAAGGAATTGGGGTCCACTGCCCCGCTCAGATCCAGACCGGAAAGATCCAGCTGGGAGAGGTCGAAGCCGGAGAGATCGAAGTCGCCGCCCTCTCCCAGATCGAACTGAAACGCCTTGGAAATGGCCTCCTCGTCCACCGAAAAAAGGGCGGAAAGGTCCACTTCCCGATCCTGCGTTGTTTTGCCAAAGGGCATGCCGGTGAAAACGTCCAGGCTCTGGTCGGTGAGCTGGCTTCTCGTCACCTCGCTGGCGGCGGACAGGTCCCGCAGATGGTTCGTCATCTCGGCGGGATAGGCAATGCCATAGCTCAAGGTGGGATTGCTCATATCTTCCCGGGGCATGACCACGCCCGTCACAGTCAGATCGTCCGCCTGCAACAGGGTCGCGCGCAGCCAGCTCTCGTCGGCGGAGCGGTCGGCCCAGACCTTGTAATCGGGGTCATAGGTGTAGAGCGAGGAGGCCGGAAGGACCTTGAAGGAGATCCCCAAAAGGTCCTCATAGCGAAGCGTAAGCTCCGGGCTGTCCATATTCACCGGCTCACCCTGGGCAAAGCGGCGTACCATCTCATCCAGCTCAGCGGAGTCCTTGATTCCCAGCGCGTAGAGCGTCAGATCTGCAATCCGTCCCAGCTGGGTCAGGACCACCACGCATTCGTTCCAGGCCTCCGGCCAGTGGCCGGCTACCACCTCGTACTGTTCCTCATAGAGGGAGGACGAAGCGGGCATAGGATGGAAGGAATCCGTGGAGGAGAACTGGGAGAGCATGGAGCTCATGCCTTCCGCGGAAGAAAACCCCATGGCGGCAAAGCTGGTGTCCGGGTTCACCTGCCGTACCTGACCGCTGTCAAGCCTGTAGATTCGGGGTGTGAGATTATAATCGTAGGTGATGGCCTGCACATGGTCATAGACGTCTGTCTGGCCGGACTCCAAAAAAGCCCGAAGGGCCGTCAGATCGTTGGCGCTGACCCGGGAGAAGAGATTGGTGACGGTCTTCCACTCCCGGACCTCGGCCGGACCTGCGTCCTCCTCCTCGCTCCGATTCTGGGGCATGAAGGCGGCCAGGTTGAAGCTGGAATCCGTGATCTGCAGGGGGTAGCTTTTCAGAGTATCCTCCTCCACGGACTGGATGTAGCGGTCAACGCCGTTGGACATCGACAGGATCATGGCAATGCCGATGATGCCGATGGAGCCGGCAAAGGCAACCAAAAGCGTCCGAACCTTCTTGGTCCAGAGATTGTTAAAGCTCAGGCTCAAGGCCGTCAGGGGGGACATGGAAGCCCTGCCCAGGTTGCGGTGGACGGCGGGAGAATCCGTGGTCGGGTCATAGGGATCGGAGTCGTCGGTGATCCGGCCGTCCTTGAGCCGGACGATGCGGGTGGCATATTCATCCGCCAGCTCGGGGTTGTGTGTGACCATAACGACGAGACGATCCTTCGCCACCTCCTTCAAAAGCTCCATGACCTGGACGGAGGTCTCGCTGTCCAGCGCCCCTGTGGGTTCGTCGGCCAGCAGAATGTCCGGGTCGTTGACCAGGGCACGGGCGATGGCCACCCGCTGCATCTGGCCGCCGGAGAGCTGGGCCGGCTTCTTGTGGATATGATCCGCAAGTCCCACCTTTGCCAGCGCCTCGCGGGCGCGGCGGCGGCGCTCTGACCGGGAAACGCCGGAGATGGTCAAAGCCAGCTCCACATTGGACAGTATGGTCTGGTGGGGGATCAGGTTATAGCTCTGAAACACAAAGCCCACGGTATGGTTGCGGTAGGAGTCCCAGTCCCGGGCGGAATACTTTCGGGTGGAGACGCTGTTTATTATCAGCTCGCCCTCGTCATAGCGGTCCAGACCGCCGATCACGTTGAGCAGCGTCGTCTTGCCGGAGCCGCTGGGACCCAGAATTGCCACAAATTCGTTGTCGCGCAGGCTCAGACTCACCCCGTCCAGCGCCCGCTGGACCAGCGACCCGGTCTTGTAAACCTTTTTGACTTCTTTGATTTGGAGCATCGCAAACTCCTCCGATCATATAAAATGGAACCATTTTCATTATACACAAAAACCGCCACCGGAAAAAGGGGCGGAGTCGCATTTTTAAAAATTTTACAAAATATTTTAAGAAATAAAAAAACCGGAAAAGTACCATTGACATTTCCCGGCGGCTGTGCTATAATGTGGCTCCTATATGCGGATTTCTGCCTGAATGCAGATTTCACCTTTCTATCTGCAGTATAGCACAAGGAACGTCAGATTGCAAGCGGGGAGCCTCCAAAACCGTCAACTCCCCCGGGCGTATCGAACATTCCCCACACTTTGAGCAAATGACCGCGAATCGCTTTCAATACTATGAACGAAAGGCAGTGATGAACCCACATGGCATTGGTAAAGGATGTGTACTTTGGCAATACGCTTCGGAAGAGCTACGCCAAGTACGAGGAGATTCTGGAGATGCCCAACCTGCTGAAAATCCAGAAGGATTCCTACAACTGGTTCCTGGAAGAGGGCCTGCATGAGGTCTTCCGCGACACGGACGCCATCACCGACTACACCGGCAATCTGGAGCTCACCTTCCTCGACTACTCCATGAACGACAAGCCCAAGTATACCGTGGAGGAGTGCAAGGAGCGCGACGCCACCTACGCAAAGCCCATCAAGGTCCGCGTGCGGCTGCGCAACAAGGAGACCGGCGAGATCAAGGAGCAGGAGATCTTCATGGGAGATTT
>CALYTU010000121.1 GCA_945487445.1 uncultured Clostridia bacterium
TCTACGCAAAAAGGAACGGATTTCTCACTTCGTTCGAAATGACAGATGGGGCTATTGAATAGATACGTTATCACTTGTACCTTTCCATTCAGCCCTGGTAGCGGACCTTGACCAGCTCGGTATTTTCCAGGGCGCGGGCGATCAGGGCTTCCACGTCCAGCTTGCCTTCAATCCGTTCGACTTCCGTCAACCTGGGCTTTGTTTTGGGGTGCCTGGGAGTGAAAACGGTGCAACAGTCCTCATAGGGCAGGATTGAGGTCTCCAGGGTGTTGATCCGGCGGGCAACGGAGACAATCTCTTCCTTGTCCATGCCGATCAGGGGGTGGAACACGGGCAGGTCCACCACCGCGTGGGTGACGGCCATTGCCTGCATGGTCTGGGAGGCCACCTGGCCCAGATTCTCACCTGTGACCAGGCACTCGCAGCCGTGGTCGCGGGCAATGCGTTCGGAGATCCGCATCATAAATCTACGCATAAGGATGGTGAAATATTCCTCGGGGCAATGATCGCGGATGGCCTCCTGAATTTCCGTAAAGCCCACCACGTTGACCGTCATCCGCCCGCAGTAACGGGCCATCCGGCGGGCCAGCTCCAGGACCTTGTCTTTGGCCAGCTCCGAGGTGTAGGGGTAGGAGAAAAAGTGAATGGCCTCCAGCTCCACACCGCGTTTGGCAATCATATAACCCGCCACGGGAGAGTCAATGCCGCCGGAGAGCAGGACTGCCGCCCTGCCGCCGACGCCGGTGGGCAGGCCCCCGGCCCCGGGCTCGGCAGGCCCGTGCACATAGGCGGCGAAGTCCCGGACCTCCACATAAACCGTATAGTCCGGGTGATGCACGTCCACAGCCACTTCCGGAAACGCCTCCGCCAGCCGTCCGCCGATCGCCTGGGAAAGCTGAATGGAGTTCAGGGGGAATCGCTTATCGGAGCGCTTGGACTCCACCTTGAAGGATTTTGCCGCGGCCAGGTCGTCTCCCAGGTAGGCGATCACGGCATCGAAGATGGCGTCCTCATTCTTTTCGCAGGGGCGGCTGCGGCAGAGGGAGACCGCCCCGAAGACGGTGTGGCAGGCATCCCAGGCGCCGTCGAGATCACAGAGCTCGTTCTCCGGCTCCACATAGACGGTGGATTGCAGGATCGTCACCTTGAAGTCCCCGAAGGGCCGCATCCGGCGGGCAACGTTTGTGCGAAGGCGGTTTTCAAACATCTTCTTGTTTGCCCCTTTCAGCACAATTTCGCCTAATTTCAGCAAAAATATTTCTTTCATGGTTAATTCCTTCCAATCTGATAGGTCCGATACTGGATCGCCTCGGCCAGGTGCGACAGGCCGATTTCCTCGGCGCCCGCCAGGTCCGCGATGGTGCGGGCGACCTTGAGAATGCGGTCATAGCTCCGGGCTGTGAGGCCCATGGTCTCGAAGGCCTCCTCCATCAGGGCGGCGCAGGCATCGTCCAGCACGCAGATCTGATGAAGCTGGTCCGGGGTCATGCGGGCGTTGGAGCTGACAGCCGTGCCGTCGAAGCGCCGGTGTTGCATGGCCCGGGCAGCGTCCACCCGCGCCTTGATGGCGGCGGAAGGCTCTCCCGCCTTTCGCTCGCGCAGCTCCTCGAAGCTGACAGCGGGGACCTCGATGATGATGTCGATCCGGTCCAGCAGGGGGCCGGAAATGCGGCTGACGTAATTTTGCACGGACTGCTCCGTGCAGGTGCAGCGGCCGTTGGGATCGCCGTACCATCCGCAGCGGCAGGGGTTCATGGCGCACACCAGCATGAACTGGCAGGGATAGGTCTCCGTGGCCGTAGCCCTGGTGATGGTCACGGTCCCATCCTCCAGGGGCTGACGCATGACCTCCATGGTCTCCTTGCGGAACTCGGGCAGCTCATCGAGGAAGAGGACGCCCCGGTGGGCCAGGGAAATCTCCCCCGGTCTGGGGACGGAGCCGCCGCCCACGAGGCCGGGCGGCGTGACGGTGTGATGGGGGCTGCGGAAGGGACGGTCCGTCACCAGAGGGTGCTGTGGGTCCACCAGCCCCATGATGGAGTGGATCTGCGTGACCTCCAGGGACTCCGCCCGGGTCATGTCCGGCAGGATGGAGGGCAGGCGCTTTGCCAGCATGGATTTGCCGGAACCCGGGGGTCCGACCATCAGAACGTTATGGCCCCCCGCGGCAGCAATCTCCAGGGCCCGCTTGGCGTTCTCCTGCCCCATGACATCCCGGAAATCCGGCGTCTTCCGCCTCTGGGGGGTCTGGACCCAGACGGGCTGGGGGTCGATGCAGGGCCCGCCTCCGAGGTGGGCGATGAGCTGGGAAACGGAATAGACGGGGATCACCGTCAGCCCCTCGGCCAAGGTGGCCTCGGGGGCGTTCTGGACGGGAACGTAGAGGGTCTTAATCCCGCATTTGGCAGCGGCGATGGCCATGGGCAGAACGCCGGGGACGGGACGCAGTTTTCCCTCCAGGCTCAACTCGCCCAAAAACGCGTTGGAGTCGTCCGGCAGGCTGACCTGGCCGAAGGCGGCCAGAATGCCCAGCAGAATGGGCAGGTCATAGACCGTGCCGCTCTTTTTTGTGTTGGCCGGGGCCAGGTTTACCGTAATCCGGGAGGGCGGGAACTTGAAGCCCGAGGTCTTCACGGCGGCGCGGACCCGTTCGCGGGCCTCCTTCACCGAAGCGTCGGGCAGGCCGACGATTTCAAAGCCCGGCAGCCCGTTGGAAATGAAGCATTCCACCGAGATCCGATAACCCTCAATGCCGTTAAGCCCCAGGGTATGCAAACGGCTGATCATGCTGCCGCCCCCTTTCCTGATTTTGTTGTATCTGTTCAGTATCCTGTCATTTCGAGGCGATTCATCGCCGAGAAATCCGTATTATCTACGCAAAAAGGAACGGATTTCTCACTTCGTTCGAAATGACAGATGGGGCTACTGAATAGATACATTTTGTTTATTGTATCGCATCTCAAGGAAAAATACAATCATAAACCACGCACCTCCCGCAAATTTTTTCATATTATGGGATGAAAGCAACCGGCTTTCAGCTTGCAAGGAGGGATCAATATGCCGGATCAAACCATTTCTGCCGGACGCGCCGCCCAGGAGCCGCGGGAGGCGGTCCGGATCCATACCAGCCAGATCGAGGACGCCTGCATTGATAAGGACTGTATTGAGGATCTGCGGGTCTTCCTCACCAGGAGCTCCCAAACGGCTCTGGAGAGCGCCGTCAACGCCCGTGCAAGGAGCGCGGAGCTGCTTCACGTCTACATAGACGTGGCGCCGATCGCCTATAACCCCGGCCACTTCACGGCCGATCTGACATTTTTCTATCGGATCTCAGGAGAGGCCATGTCCGGGGTCACACGGCCCGCTGCTCTGGAGGGGCTGGCCGTGTTCTCCAAGCGGGTCGTCCTCTATGGCGGACATTGCCAGACCAAGGTCTTCTCCAGTGCCGACAACGAGCTGCTGCCCGACGCACTCTACCAGACCCACACCCCGGACTGCGTGGTGGAGGCCGTGGATCCCATGGTTCTGTCCTCACGGGTCGGCGAGGGCTGCGATTGCCCCGCCGTGCCGGAGATTCCCCAGGCCGTTCGCGCGCTCTTCCCTGAGGAGCCCGTTCTCAACTGCGGTCGCCAGCTCTTTGTGACCCTGGGCCAATTCTCCACCGTGCGTATGGAGCGGGGGACCCAGCTCCTGGTCCCGGCTCTGGACTTCGCCATGCCGGACCGGAGCTGCTCTGATGACCCCGGAACTCCCGACGAGCCCTGTGACCTCTTCGCCCAGGTGGACTTCCCCACCCAGGCATTCTATCCGAGCACGAGATAATCTTTCGGTTCGGTGATCGGCTTTCATCCGGTTACAATGCGTAGGGCGGCCTGACTCAGGCCGCTGCGATCATTGCCGAGCTTCCGGTAAACGCGATCGAAACTGAACGGTTTTCTGATTAAGTGCCAATGCGCAAACTGTCAGCGTGTTCGGCGGCCAGGGGTCTGGCCGCCGAACACGCTGGCACAGATCGCGGCGGCCAGGGGTCTGGCTGCCCTCCGCATAAACGGAGGGGGGTATCTGTTCAGTATCCTGTCATTTCGAGGCGATTCATCGCCGAGAAGTCCGTATTCTCTACGCAAAAAGGAACGGATTTCTCACTTCGTTCGAAATGACAGATGGGGCTACTGAATAGATACGGAGGGGGTTTAAATTGACTGGACTGTTCCCTCCTGCCGAACCTGGTCTGCCTGTTTTGGAAAGGAATGTATGTGCTAAAATGATGTGAACCCCAGAAAATAGAAGACAGGAGCCCTCAA
>CALYTU010000122.1 GCA_945487445.1 uncultured Clostridia bacterium
CGACTTCGCTCAGGACGACAAGAACGAATGCGTTTCCCCGTTGTCATTCTGAGCGAAGCCGAAGAATCCGTTCTCTCCACGTGAGGAATCCACATTGCTCGGCTAACGGAACTGTTACCTACAGAAAGAACGCATGAAATCCCAAATTCCCGCGATTTTTACATAAGGAGTGATTACCCCATGCAATACACAAGCCTGCTGCAGGATAAACGCCTGACCATCCTGCTTTCCGGCGAGATCGACCATCACTCGGCCCGGCAGACGATGGAGGCCATTACATCGAAAATCGACGTCTACCTGCCCCGCCGCTGCGTGCTGGACTTCGGCGGCGTGAGCTTCATGGATTCCAGCGGCATCGCCATCGTGATCCACACCCTCCGGGCCATGGAGGAGCTCGGCGGCGAGGTCTGGCTGGCGAATATCCCGGCCCAGCCCATGAAGGTTCTCCGGGCTGCCGGAATTGAAAAGCTTGTGCGCCTCGGCGCGGAAAGGAGCCCAGCATGAAGCCGGAAAACGAATGTGCCGTCCAGTTTCCCTCCCTGTCCGCCAATGAGGCCCTTGCCCGGCAGATTGCAGCGGCCTTTGCCGCCCAGATGGACCCCACTTTGGACGAGCTGGGAGACGTGAAGACAGCCGTCTCCGAGGCTGTCACCAATGCCATCGTCCACGCCTATCCGGACTGTATCGGCCCGGTGAGCCTGCGTCTGCGCCGGCTTTCGGGCAATGTTTTGGAGATCACGGTCAAGGACCGGGGCTGCGGCATCCCGGATGTGGCCAAGGCGCGGGAGCCCATGTTCACCACCGGCGGCGCGGAACGCTCCGGCATGGGCTTCACCATCATGGAAAGCTTCATGAACAGCTTCTCCCTGCGCTCCGTTCCGGGCAGGGGGACGACCGTGCGGATGCGGAAAAAACTGACGGGCAGGGGAGACGCCGCTTGCAAACCTTAGAGCTCATCGCCCGGAGTCAGGCCGGGGACAAGGCTGCCTCCGAGCGGCTCTTGGAGGAAAATACGGGCCTGATTCGGGCAGTCGCCCGGCGCTATTATGGCCGGGGCGTGGAGCCGGACGACCTGTTCCAGCTCGGAAGCCTGGGCTTTTTGAAGGCCGTTGCAGGCTTTGATCCATCCTTTGGAACCCAGTTCTCCACCTACGCCGTGCCGAAGATCGCCGGGGAGATTCGCCGCTTCCTCCGGGACGACGGGACCGTCAAGGTCAGCCGGACCCTGAAGGAGCGGGCCGCGGCCGTTCGGCTGGCCAGAGATCGTCTGAGCAAAGCCCTGGGCCGTGAGCCGGTTCTTTCCGAGCTGGCGGAGGTACTGGATTTGACCGCGGAGGAAATCGCTGAGGCGGAGACTGCCGTCTGCGCCGTGGAGTCCATTCAGCAGCCCGCCGGAGACAGCGGTCTGACGCTGGAGGCAGTCCTGTCGGACGGCCCCATGGAGGAGCAGGTGGTGGAGCGGCTGGCCCTGCGCCAGGCGCTTGCCCAGCTCCCCGAACGGGAGGCCCGCGTGATCGCCCTGCGGTATTACCACGCCCTGACCCAGGATCGAACCGCTGCCCTGATCGGCGTCTCTCAGGTCCAGATTTCCAGAATCGAAAAAAAGGCGCTTGCACATCTGCGGGAGCTGCTTGGATAGACAATAGGCAATAGGCAACGACTGCCTATTGCCTATTGTCTAACATTCCTGTTTCCCGCCTCTGAGCTGGATGATCTGGTCTCTGAGCACGGCGGCGAACTCGAATTCCATCATCTGCGCGGCCTTGCGCATCTGCTTTTCCAGACGGGCGATCTCGCGCTCACGCTCCTCCTTGGTGAGCTTGAGCCCGCCCTTGTCGAAGGCTTCGGCGTCCTGACGGCTGATTTCGATGAGCTCACGCACGTCCTTGCGAATGGTCTTGGGGACGATGCCGTGGGCTTCGTTGTATGCCTGCTGGATGCCCCGGCGGCGGTTGGTCTCCCGAATGGCGTAATCCATGGCGGCGGTCACGCTGTCGGCATAGAGAAGCACGCGGCCTTCGGCGTTTCGGGCGGCGCGTCCGATCGTCTGTATCAGCGATGTGGGGGAGCGGAGGAAGCCCTCCTTGTCCGCGTCCAGGATGGCGACAAGAGACACCTCCGGCAGGTCCAGACCCTCCCGCAGCAGGTTGATCCCCACCAGTACGTCGAATTTTGCCATGCGCAGATCCCGGATGATCTCCATCCGCTCCATGGCGTTGATGTCCGAATGCATGTAGCGGACCTTGATCCCGTTCTTTTGCAGGAAGGTGGTCAGATCCTCTGCCATTCGCTTGGTCAGGGTGGTGACGAGAATCCGTTCCTTGCGCGCTGTGACCTTGGCGATTTCCTCCATGAGATCGTCCACCTGTCCTTCGATGGGCCGGACCTCCACCTCTGGGTCCAGCAATCCCGTGGGACGGATCACCTGCTCCACGATCTGCCCTGCGCGTTCGGTCTCGTAGGGGGCAGGGGTAGCGGAGACATAGATCGCCTGGTGAATCTTGCTCTGGAATTCCGGGAAGGTCAGGGGCCGGTTGTCAAAGGCGGAGGGCAGGCGGAAGCCATAGTTCACCAGGCTCTCCTTCCGGGAACGGTCGCCGTTGTACATCGCCCGTACCTGGGGGAGAGTAACATGGCTTTCGTCCACAAAGAGGAGGAAGTCTTCAGGAAAGTAGTCCAGAAGGGTCATGGGCGGCGTTCCGGGAGCACGGCCGGAGATGACCCGGGAATAGTTCTCAATGCCCGTGCAGAAGCCGATCTCCTGCATCATCTCCATGTCGTATTCCGTCCTTTGCCGGATGCGCTGCGCCTCGAGAAGCCGGTCGTTTGCCTTGAACCAGGCCTCCCGCTCCTCCATCTCCCGGCGAATCTCCACAATGGCCCGCTCCATCTTCTCCTTGGTGGTGACGTAGTGTGAGGCGGGGTAGATTGCCACGTGGGAAACGATTCGCTCGGGGCTTCCGGTGACGGCGTTGATCTCCGAGATCCGGTCCACCTCGTCGCCGAAGAATTCCACCCGGATGGCCCGCCCCGCCCAGTAGGCGGGGTAAATCTCCACCGTGTCGCCCCGAACGCGGAAGTTGTTGCGGGCGAACTCCACATCGTTGCGCTCGTAGCGGATGGAGATCAGCTTCTTCATCAGCTCCTCCTGAGGATACTCCATTCCCGTTCGCAGCGAGATCACCATGTTCTTGTAGTCGATGGGATCGCCCAGACCGTAGATGCAGGAGACGGAGGCCACAACGATCACATCCCGCCGTTCGAAGAGGGAGGAGGTGGCGCTGTGGCGCAGACGCTCGATCTCGTCGTTGATGGACGAGTCCTTTTCGATATAAGTGTCCGTGTGGGCAATATAGGCCTCGGGCTGGTAGTAGTCATAGTAGGAGATGAAATACTCCACCGCGTTTTCCGGGAAGAACTCCCGAAACTCCGAGCAGAGTTGGGCCGCCAGGGTTTTGTTGTGGGCAAGAACTAGGGTCGGACGGTTCAGGTTGGCGATGACGTTTGCCATGGTGAAGGTCTTGCCGGAGCCGGTGACGCCCAGCAAAACCTGCTCGTCCAGGCCCATTTGCAGGCCACGGGTCAGGGCCGCGATGGCCTCCGGCTGATCGCCGGTCGGCCTATACGGCGCATGCAGTTTGAAATCCATATGAGTACCTCCGACGTGGATGATCATAGGGGAAACGGTTCAGCAGCCTCCCCCGTCAGTTCGAACACAGTGAGAAATCCGTCCCTCCCCCCGTCAGTTCGAACACAGTGAGAAATCCGTCCCTTCCCCCGTCAGTTCGAACACAGTGAGAAATCCGTCCCTTCCCCCGTCATTTCGAACGCAGTGAGAAATCCGTCCCTTCCCCCGTCAGTTCGAACACAGTGAGAAATCCGTCCCTTCTCCCGTCATTTCGAACGCAGTGAGAAATCCGTTCTCTTCCGCAAGGTGCGTACGGATTTCTCGGTCGCAAGCTCCCTCGAAATGACAGAAATGAAGCGGGGGGAGATATTCCGCCTCCCATAGGATGCGGGCCGGGGCCCCCGTCCCCCACAGTCTGTAGCGCGGGCAATTTGCCCGCCGTTTCCGTCCCCCACAGTCTGTAGCGCAGGCAATCTGCCCGCCGTTTCCGTCCCCCACAGTCTGTAGCGCGGGCAATCTGCCCGCCGTTTCCGTCCCCCACA
>CALYTU010000123.1 GCA_945487445.1 uncultured Clostridia bacterium
AATCCGTATTATCTACGCAAAAAGGAACGGATTTCTCACTTCGTTCGAAATGACGGATGGGGCTACTGAATAGATTCTTGAATTTTATCATGGTCTGCAATGGGATGGAACCATTATTCATACGACTCTCTGATAAAACGCTTCAAAAAGATTTGCAAGGCAGATTTGCGCCAGACGAGACGGCGGACGCAGGCGGGCTTGACACCCGGCAAGGACGAGAACGATGTATGGCACAAAGTTGACCGCAAAGAGATTGAACGGTTTTATCTGAGAATAGAATGATACTAAGAGATAAAAACGGATCGAAGCAGACGACCCGTTTTATCTTTCATTTTTCTTCCAGGATTTTATTCAACTCCTGCATGAAGCTGTGAATATCCTTAAACTGCCGATAGACTGAGGCAAAACGGACGTAAGCCACCTCGTCCAGTGCTTTGAGCTTTTCCATGACCAGCTTGCCGATGTATTCCGTGGTGATCTCGCGCTCCAGAGAGTTTTGCACAAGAGATTCGATCTCATTTGCCGCGTTTTCCAGCTCCTGCATGGAAACAGGCCGCTTCTCACAGGCACGGAGCATCCCGTTCATAATCTTATTCCGGTCGAACGGCTGACGGCTGTTGTCGCGCTTGACAACGATGATGGGCAGGCTCTCCACGGTCTCATAGGTGGTAAATCGTTTCTGACAGGACAGGCACTCTCTGCGGCGGCGAATACTGGTCCCATCCTCGGAGTGACGGGAATCCACAACCTTGCTCTCCTGATAGCCGCAGTGCGGACACTTCATTCGGAATCCCCCTAACTGTTTGTTGTCTTAATTTCTATTATATCAAAAGCATTCGCGTCTGTCCAGATGAATTTCGTGGAATTTGAAAATCCGCCGCTCCGCTGAAGATCAGGATTCTGCAGGAAATGCTCCCAGTCGAACAAAAACGAATGACTCCCGAGGCCTTTTCTTGAGCCCGGGAGCCATTTATTCGTTTCGGGACTCTTTTCACAGTCCCTTCTTGTATGAAACGATCACACCAGCTCGATCACGGCCATCTCGGCGGCATCGCCGCGACGGGGGCCGGTACGGGTGACGCGGGTGTAACCGCCGTTGCGCTGGGCGTAGCCGGGGGCCACTTCCTTGAACAGCTTGTTCGCCACGTCTTCCTTGGTGATGAAAGAAAGGGCTCTGCGGTAATTGGCCAGGCCGCCCTTCTTGCCCAGGGTGATCATCTTCTCAACAACAGGCTGAACTTCCTTCGCACGGGTGAAGGTCGTCTCCAGCTTGCCGTGCTCCAGCAGATCCGTGACCTGCTGACGCAGCATGGCCTTGCGCTGTGCGCTGGTCTTGCCGAGCTTACGGGTTCCGAACATTCCGGTTTTCCTCCTTCTGAAAAGGTTGTCGAGTTATCTTTCAGTGGCGGGAGCCGCGACTCCCTGCCGCGTTAATTATTGCTGCCGGAGTCCTCTGTGGCCAGGGAAAGATCCATCATGGCCAGCTTGTTCTGGACTTCCTCCAGGCTCTTTCTGCCCATGTTTCGCACCTTCATCATATCTTCCTCCGTCTTCGCGATCAAATCGGCAACGGTGTTGATATTGGCGCGTTTCAGGCAGTTGAAGCTGCGCACGGAAAGATCCAGCTCTTCAATGGTCAGCTCCAGCATCTTGTTGTGGGTGTCGCCCACATGCTCCACCACGGTGGACTTGCTGGCCACGGTCTCGCTCAGATCGGTGAACAGAGCCAGATGGTCGGTCATGATCTTTGCGCCCAGGGAAACAGCGTCGCGGGCGGAGATGATCCGATTGGTCCAGACCTCCAGGGTGAGCTTGTCGTAGTCGGTCATGTTGCCGACACGGGTGTTCTCCACGGTGTAGTTGACCTTGGTCACGGGGGTATAGATGGAGTCAACGGGGATGACGCCGATGGGCATGTTGGGGGTCTTGTTGTGATCGGCCCGCACATAGCCCCGGCCGTGGCTCAGGTTGATCTCCATATTCAGCGTGGCGTCCGGGCCCAGGGTTGCAAGGTGCAGCTCCGGGTTCAGAATCTCCACATCCGCATCCGCCTTGATGTTGCCGGCGGTGATTTCGCAGGGGCCGACGGCGTCAATGTAGACGGTCTTGGGCTCGTCACAGTGGAGCTTGGGCAGCAGCCGTTTGATGTTCAAAACGATCTCGGTCACATCTTCCTTAACGCCGGGAATCGTAGAAAACTCATGCTGCACACCGGCAATTTTGATCGAGGTTGCGGCGCAGCCGGGCAGGCTGGACAGAAGAATCCGACGCAGACTGTTGCCCAGCGTAATGCCGTAGCCTCTTTCCAGGGGCTCTACGATATACTTTCCGTAGGAGCCATCCTCAGGAGAGTCAATGCACTCAATACGCGGCTTTTCGATTTCTACCATTAAACTAATACCCTCCTATATAAATTTGCGAATACTCGCGATACGGTCAGTTTTATCAGCTTACCAATTATGATACGAGGGCAATTACTTGGAGTACAACTCGACGATCAGGTGTTCGGCGATCTCGAAGTCGATATCGTCTCTCGCGGGCAGGGCCAGAACCTTGCCCTGCAGGGTGTTCTTATCCCGATCAAGCCACTTGGGAGCGGCGATGAAAGCGTCGTCTTCCTTCAGCTTCTTGTAGAATGCGTTCTGTGCGCTCTTTTCGCAGACGGCCACCACGTCGCCAACACGAACCATGTAGGAGGGGATGTTGACGCGCTTGCCGTTGACGGTGAAATGACCGTGGTTGACAAGCTGGCGGGCCTGACGGCGGGTATTGGCAAAGCCAAGACGGTAGACCACGTTGTCCAGACGGCGCTCAATGAGGCTCAGCAGGACCTCGCCGGTGTTGCCTTCGGCGCGGGCAGCCTTCTCATAGTAGGCATGGAACTGCTTTTCAAGAATGCCATAGACGAACTTGACCTTCTGCTTCTCGTTGAGCTGCATGGCGTACTCGGACTTCTTGGCTCTTCTCTGGCCGCCGGGGTTCTTCTTGGAGCTCTTGGCATATCCCATGGCAGCGGGCGTAACGCCCAGCGTGCGGCAGCGCTTGAGAACGGGTTGTGTATTCTTAGCCATTTGTTATTTCCTCCTTCCGATCAGACGCGGCGTCTCTTGGGAGGACGGCAGCCATTGTGAGGAATGGGGGTGACGTCCTTGATGGAGACGACTTCCAGACCAGCGGCCTGGAGGGCGCGAATGGCAGCCTCACGGCCCTGGCCGGGGCCCTTGACGTAAACGGCGACAGTCTTCAGACCGCAGTTCTCGATGGCGGCCTTGGCGGCGGTCTCCGCGCACATCTGGGCGGCGTAGGGAGTAGACTTTCTGCTGCCACGGAAGCCCAGACCGCCGGAGGAGGCCCAGGACAGGGCATTACCGTTCAGATCGGTAATGGTGACCATGGTGTTGTTGAAAGAGGAGCGGATATGCGCGGCACCCTTTTCAATATTCTTGCGCTCGCGACGGCGCTTGACGACTTTCTTCGCATTAGCCTTTGCCATATCTTTGTTCCCCTCCTTACTTCTTCTTGTTGGCGATGGTCTTCTTGGGACCCTTGCGGGTACGGGCGTTGGTCTTGGTGCGCTGCCCGCGGACGGGAAGACCTCTTCTGTGGCGGATGCCACGGTAGCAGCCGATTTCAGTCAGGCGCTTGATGTTCATGGCGACCTCGCGGCGGAGATCACCCTCGATGGTGTAGTTCTTATCAATGACGTCACGAAGGGCGGCTTCTTCAGCCTCGGTCAGGTCCTTGACGCGGGTGTCGGGGTTGACGTTCGCAGCCTTCAGAATGTCGTTCGCGCGCTTTCTGCCGATGCCGTAGATATAGGTCAAACCGATCTCGATTCGCTTCTCACGGGGCAGGTCAATACCAGCAATACGTGCCATACTATTCAGAGCACCTCCTATTAACCTTGTCTCTGCTTATGCTTCGGGTTTTCGCAAATTACCATAACACGGCCCTTGCGCTTGATGATCTTGCACTTTTCGCACATGGGCTTCACGGACGGTCTT
>CALYTU010000124.1 GCA_945487445.1 uncultured Clostridia bacterium
ACGGAAACGCGTCAAAAGGCCCGCATTCCGAACTGGAATGCGGGCCTTTTGACGCAAGAATTACTTGCCCATGTTCATCTGCGCGACGACCTCGGCGGCGAAGTCCTCGACCTTCTTCTCAATGCCCTCGCCCTTCTCGAAGCGGACGGCCTTGACAAAGCTGACCTTGCCGCCCAGCGCCTTGGCGGCGGAGGCGATGTAGCCCTCGACGGAGCCCTGGAACAGGTCGGCGCGGACGAAGTCCTGCTGCAGCAGGCAGTTCTCCTCGTAGAACTTGTTCAGCTTGCCGGCAGCGATCTTTTCCTTGACCTGGGCGGGCTTGGAAGCCATCTTGGGGTCGGCGTCCATCTGCGCCACCAGGACCTTCTTCTCCTCCTCAAGGATGTCGGCGGTGACGTCGCTCTTGTCCCAGAAGCGGGGGTTCAGCGCGGCGATCTGCATGGCAACGTTCTTGCCGATCTCTGTGGCGTCAATGCCGCCCTCGACAGCCAGGTTCACCAGAACACCGATCTTGCCGCCGGCGTGGACATAGGCCACGGAGGTGTTGTCGGCGTAGCGGGCAAAGCGGCGAATCTGCAGGTTCTCGCCAATGGACATGACCTTCTCAGGCAGAACGCCTTCCACGGTCAGCTCCGTGCCGGGGAAGGGGGACTTTTTCAGCGCGTCCACGTCGGCAGGATTTGAGTCCACGACGACCTGGGCAATGCCCTTGACGAATTCGACGAAGGGCGCAGACTTGGCGCAGAAATCGGTCTCGCAGTTGACTTCCACCACGGCGCCCACGTTGCCTTCAACAACGGCGTAAGCCATGCCCTCGGCGGCAATGCGGCCGGACTTCTTGATGGCCTTGGCCAGGCCCTTCTCACGCAGCCACTCGATGGCCTTTTCCATGTCGCCGTCACACTCGGTGAGGGCCTTCTTGCAGTCCATCATGCCCACGTTGGTTCTCTCGCGCAGGGTCTTTACATCAGCAGCAGTAAATGCCATTGTATTCTTCCTCCATATATCATTTGTGGCGGCCGCTGTACGAGCTATGCGTCGCAGCGGCCAAGGGGGAGCGGCCGCTGCGGTCCGCCCATGAAGGGCAAGGCGCGGCCACTGAGATATTCCATTATTCAGCAGCGGCTTCGGCAGCGGGGGCTTCCTCGCTCATGGTGAGCTGCTCACCCTGACGGCCCTCGATCACAGCGTTGGCCATGGTGGAGGCGATCAGGCGAATGGCGCGGATGGCGTCGTCGTTGCCGGGGATCACGTAATCAACCTCGTCGGGGTCGCAGTTGGTGTCAACAATGGCAACAATGGGGATGTGAAGCTTGCGGGCCTCGGCAATGGCGTTGCGCTCCTTGCGGGGGTCCACGATGAACAGGGCGCCGGGGAGCTTCTTCATTTCCTTGACGCCGCCCAGATACTTCTCGAGCTTCTCGATCTCGCCCTGGTGCTTGATGACTTCCTTCTTCGGGAGCATGGCGAAGGTGCCGTCGGACTCCATCTTGCGCAGCTGCGTAAGACGGTCGATGCGGGTGCGCATGGTCTTGAAATTGGTGAGCATGCCGCCCAGCCAACGGGCATTCACGTAGTACATGCCGACGCGCTCGGACTCTTCCTTGATGGCGTCCTGGGCCTGCTTCTTGGTGCCGACGAAGAGAATGCTTTCGCCGTTCTCAGCCAGCTGACGCACGAAGGCGTAGGCTTCCTCGAGCTTCTTCACCGTCTTCTGCAGGTCAATGATATAGATACCATTGCGCTCGGTGTAGATGTAGGGAGCCATTTTGGGGTTCCAGCGACGGGTCTGGTGGCCGAAGTGCACGCCGGCCTCCAGCAGCTGCTTCATAGATACGACTGCCATTTGTAAAATCTCCTTTTTTGTTTTTCCTCCACCCCGATCATCTTCCTGATCCACCGTTCCGAAAACGGCACAAAATCAGAAATCCCCGGGTGTGTGAGTTGCAGCGTCACGGGCTTCTTCACCCGTGCCGAAGTATTATACATGATTGTCAAGCAGATTGCAAGCCTTATTTTTCCCAAAAACCGGGAATTTTAATCAAAATCGGGGATAGTTCAGCCCATGCAAAACCCCTACGGTTTTGCGCAGGGCGGCCTGGGATCAGGCCGCCCTGCGTAGGATTATCACGAAAAGAACCCGGGCTTCCGACAGCGATCCGCCGCGCCACAGTTACCGATTGACCGGGCAGCCGTCGGAGCCGCACCGTCTGCGCCACCGTTCCCGGCCAACCCGGCAGCCGGGCAGGTCAGCGTCCACCAGGATCATGTCGCTGCCGATCCGCTGGATGCGGTTCCAGGGAATGCGGTAGAAGCCGTTGTGTCCAAAGAGCCCCAGCCAGCGCCAGGGCCCCGGCACCCAGATGGCGCAGACCCGGCCCTCGGGCAACTCCACCTCGACATCGCACACAAAGCCCAGACGGCATCCGTCACAGACGTTGATGACCTCCTTGCACCGCAGATCCGTATACCTGCATGGGTTCATCAGGATCGCCTCCTTTCAAAAAGGTATATTCCCGTTCGGTTGGGAATATGCCGCTTTCAAGGCCGCGCTCCTTCCCTTTCCCTTACTCTTACGCGCGCGGTCCATCGGTCCCGGCCGCCCCTGCGAAACGTGGGCAGACGAAAGCCGATCCCCGGAACGAAGCATTCATTGAGCGTATCTATTCAGTAGCCCCATCTGTCATTTCGAACGAAGTGAGAAATCCGTTCCTTTTTGCGTAGATAATACGGATTTCTCGGCGATGAATCGCCTCGAAATGACAGGATACTGAACAGATACCATTGAGCTTCCGAATCAGATTTTCACGCTGCCGTTCAGGATTCCCCGGTAGTCGGCAAGGTTTTTGCGCAGCAGGGTGGGGATCTTCAGGCCGTAGGGGCAGCGGGTCATGCAGGCGCCGCAGTCCACACAGGCTGCGATCTTGGCCATCTCCGCCTGCCAACGGTCGTTGAGCCACGCCGAAGACGGAGCGCGGCGGACCATCTGGGACATGCGGGCGCATTGGTTGATGACGATGCCCACAGTGCAGGGGGCGCAGTAGCCGCAGCCCCGGCAGAATTCCCCCGCCAGGGCCTTCCGGTCGGCCCGGATCAGGTCCTCCAGCGCCGGGCTCAGATCCGGCTTGCGGTCAAAGAAGGCCAGCCATTGCCGCAGCTCCTCCTCCCGCTGGACGCCCCAGATGGGCAGGACCTCAAACTGCTGCATGAATGCCATGCAGGCCTCGGCATGGTTCAAAAGACCGCCCGCCAGGCCCTTCATGGCGATGAAGCCCATTCCGGCGTCCTCGCAGGACCGGACCAGGGCAATTTCCCGCTCGTCTGCAAGATAGGAGAACGGAAATTGCAGCGTCTCATAGAGGCCGCCGGCCACGATCTCCTCCGCCACGCCGATCAGATGGGTGGTGATGCCGACGTGACGGATCATGCCCCGGGCTTTTGCTTCCTCCATGGCCTCATACATCCCCGTTCCGTCCCCGGGGCGGTAGCACTGGGAAACGCAGTGGAACTGATAGACGTCGATATAGTCGGTTTGCAGCTCCCGCAGGCTGATTTTCAGATCCCTCCAGAAGTCCTCCGGGGTCTTGGCCTGGGTCTTGGTGGCAAGGAAGACCCGGTCCCGCATTCCGGCGAAGGCCGCGCCGACCTTGGTCTCGCTGTCGGAGTAGGCCCGGGCGGTGTCGAAAAAGCGCATACCCCCGTCATAGGCCATGTGCAGAAGCCGGACCGCCGTAGGCTGATCCACGCGCTGGATGGGCAGGGCGCCGAAGGCATTCTGGGGAACGGTAATGCCGGTTTTACCGAGGGTGATCTGTTTCATTGGGTTTGCCTCCCTGTTCGTTTCTTGTTTCCATTGTAGCAAACGCCGCCGTGCCTGTCAATCATCAACCCGCAGCTCCAACGCACGTCCGCATTTCCCGGCGGACGCGGAAAACGACGTGATCCCCTTGAGTTTCCGCAAATGAAATTCCAAATGTGAAAAAATCATAGCGTCAAGCTA
>CALYTU010000125.1 GCA_945487445.1 uncultured Clostridia bacterium
GGATTTCTCGGCGATGAATCGCCTCGAAATGACAGGATACTGAACAGATACCCCACACCGGCCTTCGTCTCGATCTCGAGGCTTTCGGTGTAGCGTTTCATATTGGGCAGGCCCATACCGGCGCCGAAGCCCATGTTGTGAATCTGTTCGGAGGCGGTGGAATACCCCTCCTGCATGGCGAGCTCGACGTTGGGAATGCCGGGGCCGTGGTCCTCCAGGACCATGACGATCTTATCCGGATAAACCGCAACGTCGGCGCTGCCGCCGTTTGCGTGGATGACCATGTTGATTTCGCCCTCGTACATTGCGATGGAGCAGCGGCGGATCACGTCGGACGGAAAGCCGAGCTGCCGCAGCTTCTTCTTCATCTCCACCGAGGCCTCGCCGGCAGAGGAGAAGTCTTCTCCGTCGATGTCGAAGTGGAAATTCAGGGGGGCCGTCATGGTCTTATTCCTCATCCGCGTTCAGCATACCCGTATCATACAGGGTGCCCGCCGCGCGGAACATGGATTCCTGCGTCACCATGATCACGATGTCGTTGGCGTCGGCCAGGGAGACGATCTCGGGGGTCGGCTCCTTGCCGTTGATGAAGACAATGCAGTGCATATCCAGCATCATGGCAGTGCGCACCACCTGCGGGTTGAGCAGCCCCGTGATCAAAACGGACTGATTTGTGGCAAAGGCCAGCACATCACTCATCATGTCGCAGCAAAAGGCGTTTTGCACCTCGGTCTCCAGCATGCACGCGCTGGAGAGGACCTGCGCTTCCAGCAGCTCGGCGATTTGGCCAAGTTTCATAGGCTGCCTCCGTCGCGCGCAGGGGGGCTTAATACTTGGCCAGGATGCCTTCGATCTGGTCAGGCGTCAGCCGGCCATAAACATCGTCGTTGATCATCATGACGGGGGCCAGACCGCAGGCGCCCACGCAGCGGCAGGATTCCAGAGAGAACTTGCCGTCGGCAGTGCATCCGCCTTCCTTCAGACCCGTCACCTGGCAGATTTTGTCGAACACAGCCTGAGCGCCCTTGACGTAGCAGGCAGTGCCGAGGCACACGGAAATGCGGTACTCTCCCTTGGGGGCGAGTGCGAACTGGGCGTAGAAGGTTGCGATGCCGTAGATCTTTTCCAGCGGAACATTCATCTGATCGGCGATGATGGTCTGGACCTCAATGGGCAGATAGCCATAGATGTCCTGGGCTTTTTGCATGATGGGCATGAGCGCACCCGGGGTGTCCCGGTGCTCTTCGATCACGGCCAACAGCTTCTGTTCTTGTTCCTTCGTGCCACGGAAGGGAACGGTCGTTACTTTACAAGCCATTTGATGCAACTTACCTCCTAAAATGAAATCAGCAAATGGTTCATACTGGCCACATTGGACCACAGTACGGCTATATTCTAACAGATTTCCTTAGAATTGTAAAGCGGAAAATAGAATATTTTTATGAAAGAAGTGGAAATCAGGCAAGAAGAATTATGCGGATTGACGATAATCCGCGGCTCCCTGCCATTGCGCCTTCCCGTTTCTTACGCTATCTCTTTCACTTTCTCTTATTCTTATTCTATTCCTTACTCTTACTCTTACTCTTACTCTTACTCTTACCCTTACTCTTACTCTTATTCTACTTGCGGCCAATGGGGACGACAGCAGAGGGTCAGAGAAAGGAAGCTTCCGCCGTTCCGCCTTCTGCAAAACAGGAGTCCTCTGCCGTGTTACGGTAGATTATATGTAGGGATCGCATACCATAGCGACTGAGCGATGCAATCTTTCTTCAAACGTGCAGGGACGCATTGCGTCCGCACGGTTCGATCTGCCGGTGCGTGTCGGCGGTCAGCAATGCCCGTCCCTGCCATAAATGTATCCAACATGATCATGAATGGAACCATCCCGGTGTGACATGGCCGCCTCTGCGGGAAGTGGGAAACGCTTCTGCCCCGGGCTGATGCCCCTCTCATATTCAAAGCGGATGAACGCCGATCACCAGAACGCCGATCACCGAATGGAATGATTCCACGGTTGCCGCTACCCTCTCCCCAGCCGGGAAGCCGCCTTGGACCGCGCGTTTTCCAAAATCGGCCGGACGGCAGAAAAGACCCCCAGCGGCGCGCCGGTCAGCATGGGCTCCGTGCCATTGAGGGCGTATTCCACAATCGCCCGGTAGGTCTCCAGCTGGCGGCTTTTCGGCAGGCCGTTGACGGCCTCATAAAACGAGGAATAAAATGTGAACTGCCCTCGGCGCAGCACCTCGCCGTCCGTGGCCCCCATGGGCTGTGCAATCATAGCCTCTTCGTTTTGCAGCGCTGTTTTCATGGCGCGGTTCTCCTTTCGCATTTCCAAGTATATACTCTTTTCAAGATACACTAATTATATCATATGACAGTCACTTTGTCAAGATACTACAGGCGTATTTTTTTGATTTTCGGGCGTTGTTCAGCCCCCGGTCATCTCGAATATTTTAAAAAAATTAAAAAAATGATCATTGATAATCTCAGGCTTTTTTCTAAACCAGACGTTGTATTTCAAAGAAACGCGGGATTCCCGGCAAATCATTTCAAAAGTTGGAAAGCCTTTCAAAGAAGCGGCCGGAGTGATTCAATTTTTTTGGCAGGCTTGCAGGAAACGGAAAAAAGTATCCTGCAAGCTCAATTCTTTCCACAGGTTGTCCACACGGTTTCCACCGGGTTTCCACAGGCTTTCCACAGGAAATTCCACCGCACGGTTCCCCCTTGACAGGCATGGCAGGATTTGTTAAACTGAACGGGAACAAGGAACGAATGAAAAACTGAAATAATGAAAAACAGAAATTAAGGTATCTGTTCAGTAAGCCCTCCTGTCATTTCTCACTTCGTTCGAAATGACAGATGGGGCTACTGAATAGATACCTTTCACAGTTTTATTTCACGGCGTGCCGTTTTGGCGCGACAGGAGGTTCTTATGCTGCAAGACTTCAATATTCGATATGACAACGCCTTTCGGCGTCCCGCGCCGAACAAGGACAGTCTCGCGCTGCTTTATCACGGGGATGCGGTTTTCGCCCAGGCGGCGAACGGGTGTCTGAATCTGCCGGTCTTTGCGGACCTTTCCCCCGACGTCCGGGCCCTGCCCTGGCGCTACGGTTTCTCTCTGGGCGAGCAGACGGTTTTTCTGGCGGACGGGGACGAGCTTTCGGGCGAGCACGCCGCATCCGACGACGGGCGCCGGGACATGAACGCGGCGGACCGGGAAGCGGCGCTTCGGTTCGTGTCTTCCAAGGAGCTGCGGAGCATGGGGCCGAAGGAGGCCGTGTTTGCTGCAGCGGTGGGCGAGAGCCTGCATCGCTGGTACGGGGCCACCCGCTTTTGCGGCCGGTGCGGAAAGCCCATGCGCGACAGCGACACCGAGCGCGCCCGGGTCTGCCCCGCCTGCGCGCTGACGGTCTATCCCAAAATCTGTCCCGCCGTCATTGTTGCCGTCACCGACGGGGACAGGCTGCTGCTGACCAAATACCGGGGCCGTGCCTTCAAGCGTTACGCCCTGGTGGCGGGCTTTCACGAAATCGGGGAGACCATCGAGGACACCGTACGCCGGGAGGTCTTCGAGGAAACCGGGCTGCGGGTCAAGAACCTGCGCTACTACAAGTCCCAGCCCTGGGTTTTTACCGACAGCCTGCTGCTGGGCTTTTTCTGCGAGCTGGACGGCAGCGACAAGATCACACTTCAGGAAAACGAACTCTCCGAGGCCGGCTGGTATCACCGGACGGAGATTCCCGACGACTATTCTTCCATCAGCCTGACGGGGGAGATGATCGGGTCCTTCCGGGCCGGTGGATGAGTTGTTTTTTAGAAGGCCGCTGCGCGGGAAGCCCGCGCAGCGGCCGTTTCTGACCTGGCAGCAGTTCGTCAATTCAAGAGCGCTTGCGTCCGGGAAATCCTTTACGTTTCCCGCGGAAGGAGACGGATTTCTCACTACGTTCGAAATGACGAGGGAAGGACGAAGAAACGGATTCT
>CALYTU010000126.1 GCA_945487445.1 uncultured Clostridia bacterium
AAGGAACGGATTTCTCACTTCGTTCGAAATGACAGATGGGGCTACTGAATAGATGCTGTTTATTATACTATTTGCGGGATTTTCTGTCAAGTCTGCGATCTTCCGGCAAGCGCGGCGATTTCGGGAGCCGGTACGCATGCAGACAAGCATTGGCGGAAAGCCCGAGGCGTAAACCCGCAGATATTCCGTAGGGACAAGCATCGCTCATCCGCTCACCGGGATGGCGGCTTTTGCCGTCATACAAATTGATCTGCCTGAAAAAACGCTTGACAAAAACTGTCTATGTGCTATAACTGTATTATCACAGGTAATACAGATAACACGGAAAGGAGTGAGGTCTCTTGATCAGCCTGAACTACCGGGACCCCCGGCCGATCTACGAGCAGCTGGAGGAGAAGCTGCGCCGTCTGATTCTCTCGGGAGCCATTGGCGAAGGGGAGCGCCTGCCCTCGGTCCGGGAGTTGGCGAGCCAGCTTGCCATCAATCCCAACACGATCCAGCGGGCCTACCGGGAGCTGGAGCAGGCGGGTTTCATTTACTCCGTCCCCGGCAAGGGATCCTTTGCCGGCAAGCTCTCCGGGGTGGACGAAAGCCGCCGCCGCGAACTGCGGGAGAAGCTGCGTTCCGTATGGACGGAGCTGCTGCAGCTCGGCGAAGACCCCGAGACGCTGCTGAACCTGCTGCGCGCAGGGAACGACGATGCCGCCAACGGCGGCCGTTGTCCCGGGAACCCCCAGAGGCGCGCATCCCGGGACGATGGCGGCAAAGCCGTATCATCCGCCCCAGCGGGACAGGGGGATCACTATGAAGGAGGAACAACCCCATGATAGAAGTACGAAACCTGCGTAAGACCTTTGACGGCTTTGTGGCGCTGGACGATCTGAGCCTGACCGTCCCGGACGGCGCGGTCTACGGGCTGGTCGGCCCCAACGGCGCGGGCAAATCCACCGTCATCCGCCACATCACCGGCATTTTCCGCCCCGACAGCGGCACCGTCACCGTGGGCGGCAAGCCTGTCTACGAAAACCCCGCCGTCAAATCCGGCATCGCCTACATCCCGGACGACATCTTCTATTTCCCCTCCGCCAATCTGTCGGACATGGCCAGGTTCTACAAGGGCATCTATCCCGGCTTCGATCTGGCGCTGTGCGAGGAGCTGCGCAAGAGCTTTGATCTCGATCCCAAAACCCAGCTCCGGCGGTTCTCCAAGGGCATGCAGAAGCAGGCGGCCTTCCTGCTGGCCATTGCCAGCCGGCCGAAGGTCCTGGTTTTGGATGAGCCGGTGGACGGCCTGGACCCGGTTATGCGCCGCCAGGTCTGGGGTCTGATGCTGCAGGACGTAGCCCAGCACGGAACCACGGTTCTCGTCAGCTCCCACAACCTGCGCGAGCTGGAGGACGTCTGCGATCACGTCGGCATTCTGCACAAGGGGAAAATGCTCCTCGAGCGGACGCTGGATGAGCTGCAGGACAACGTGGTCAAGGCGCAGGTCGTCTTCCGCGAGGGGACCGACCTGCCCGCGGAGCTCCGGGTCCTCCACCGCGCCCGCAGCGGCAAGGTGGATACCGTCATCATCCGGGGCAGCCAGGAGACGGTCAACGCCGCGCTGGCCGCCGTCAACCCGATTTTCTTCGACCTTGTGCCGCTGACGCTGGAGGAGGTCTTCGTCTATGAGCTGGGAGGTGTGGACTATGAAGTTAAAAATGTCATTCTTTGATTGGACGCTGCTGAAAAAGAACATCAGCCGCTTCGCCCCGGCCTGGGGCCTTGCGCTGCTGGTCATGATCCTCGCCCTGCCTGCCGGCCTGCTGCATGAGCTGAGTAAAATTGAGCTGAGTGAAATATGGATGGGGACAAAGAGAGAATTCGTCACGGAATATTTCAAGGAAAATGCGGCTTTCGGCCCGATCTTCTCGCTCATTGCCGCGGGGATATTTGCCGCGCTGCTGTTTCATTATCTGCACAAGCCCCGCGCGGCCTATATGATGCACGCCTTTCCCATGACCCGGACCTGCCTGTTTGTGACCAACACGGTCTCCGGCCTGCTGTTCTGGCTGGTTCCCGCGCTGGCGACGGGGCTGCTGACCCACCTTGTGCTGCTGGCAAACGGCGTCTCCGGCTGCGGCGGTCTGCTCTGGGAATTGCTGGGCAGATGGTTCTTGCAATACCTCTGCCTGTACGGCATCGCGGTCTTTGCCATGGTGCTGGCGGGCAACACGATCATTGCCCTGCTGAGCTGCGCTGCCCTCAACGGTGTGTTCGCCCTGCTGCCGCTGCTGACGCTCGAGCTGGTCAAGACGTACTGCTACGGTCTGGACGTGTCCGTGGCGGTGGATTCCTTGGCCTACCTTGCGCCGATCGTTGCGATGATTGGCAGCTGCAAAATCGAATTCCTCTGGATCTATGCCGCCGTTGGGCTGGTTCTGCTGGTTCTGGCGTGGCTGCACTATCGGCGCCGCCACATTGAGCGCGCCGGGGACGCCATGGCCTACGGCTGGGCGCGCGTTGCCTTCCGGCTTGTGTTCACCTATACCTGCACCCTCAGCATCGGCTTTTTCCTGGCGGTGTTCTTCGACGGAATGTATCACGCCAGCCTTGATTTCCTGTTCTATGCGCTGATCGGCTGCGTGATCGGCTGGTTTGCCTCGTCGATGATGGTGGAGCGGACGGTCAAGGTCTTCCGCAAGCGCGCCGTGTGGCTGGGCTTCGCGGTCTGGGCCGTTTTGCTCACCGGAACCGTTCTCGGCCTGAGATATGATGTGCTGGGCAGCAGGGGCCGCGTCCCGGAGGCGGAGCAGGTGGCGTCCGTTGAAATCTGGACGGATAACTATTATCTTTCCGCGTTGAATAATTCCCGCGACTGCGTCACCCTGACCGACGCAGCGGACGTCAACACGATCCGGACCCTGCAGCAGAATGCCATTGAAAGCTGGGAAAACAGGACAGATGGAGACGGAATGAGGATAACGGTACACATCTGCTATCGCCTGAAGAACGGCGGCACACTGCGCCGCGTCTACGATTGGATCTCCGACGAGGATTGCAAGGCAGTCGCGGCCATCTACAGACGGCCGGGCCTTGCCGTGGAACTCTACGATCGTATTCTTCCCGAGCGAATCACCTCAGCGGTGCTGGAGAACGCGGTAGTGGAGAGTGATGAAGAGTACGGCTGGTATAGTACAATCTTGGACTGCACGCAGCCCAAGGCGCTGCGCGGAGCCATGCTGGCCGACGCCGCCGCAGGCCGTCTGCCAATCCTGAACGACTTTACCATTACCTGTTGGGATGATTTTGACGTTCAAGCGCCCGATTCCGACGATGAAAACTGGGATTTGGAGGAAAAGCCTGGAAGTCTAACCATCAATTACCTCGTTGATCCATCCAACAACGACTTCCGAAAGGACGGAGCGGTGTGGTTTCCGGAATTCCCGCTCACAGCCACCGAAACCTGCGCGCTCTTCAAATAATCCGATGCTGCCGCACCTTCCGACAGCATTCCCGCCACCCGCGCAATATAATAGACGCACGTGGAGTTTTCCGCGTGCGTCTGTTTTTTGCAGATCGGGATTCGCAGCGGTGAGCGTGCCCCCCGTAGGGGACGGTACGGGAGCGGCGGGCAGATTGCCCGCGCTACAGACGTAACAGTTCAGCCCTCCGTCATTCTGAACGAAGTGAAGAATCCGTCCCCTCCCTGCCGCCCGCAGGCGGCGTCATTGCCTCCGGCAATGACAGGAGTACGGGTCCTTCGACTTCGCTCAGGACGACAAAATCGAACACGTTTCCCCGTTGTCATTCTGAGCGAAGCGCAAGCCGCCAAAAGGCATGGCTTGTGCCTCCGAGCGTAGCTCTCCGGCACGATCCGCAGGGCCCCACCGGGGCCCTGGCGCGAAACGCGCTGACGTAGTCGAAGAATCCGCTCTTTCGTCCTTTCCCGTCATTCTGAACGAAGTGAAGAAT
>CALYTU010000127.1 GCA_945487445.1 uncultured Clostridia bacterium
GTTCATCTGAAGACCAATTATTACCGGTACTGGCACGACTATCTGCTCGAGCATGCAGTCGTTGACGCAAACCACCCCTGGCAGCCCGAGGAGGAGACCGCCTCCGAGCCCGAGGGGGCCGAGGTGGAGCACCCCTGAACCAAAACAGCCCTGAAAGCGGGACCTGCGTTCGTGCGGGTTCCGCTTTCAATGTGTCAAATAGTCCGAAACCGCCTTTGCATACCCAAAGGAAAAATGAAAGAATAAAAGTATCTATTCAGTAGCCCCATCTGTCATTTCGAACGAAGTGAGAAATCCGTTCCTTTTTGCGTAGATAATACGGATTTCTCGGCGATGAATCGCCTCGAAATGACAGGATACTGAACAGATACGAATAAAAAAGTATGTGCGGCGCACTGATTCCTGTTCACAATGCCCGGTCTTCATTTACCGCGCATACTATGCGCATGCGCGGGTCGCCCGGAGAAAGGAGAGTCCAATTTTCTCGAAAAAATGCCTAAAAACTATTGCAAAGCTTTGTGGGATATGCTATATTTTCAGAGTTATGTGAAAGGGGAGGAAAAGATGATCCCACAAGAAAAGATCAGAAATATTGCGATCATTGCCCACGTTGACCACGGCAAGACGACTCTCGTGGACGAAATGCTCAAGCAGGGCGGCATCTACCGCGAAAATCAGGCCGTGGTGGACCGCGTGATGGACTCCGGCGATCTGGAGCGGGAGCGCGGCATTACCATTCTGGCCAAGAACACCGCCGTCCACTACAAGGACTACAAAATCAATATTGTTGACACGCCGGGCCACGCCGACTTCGGCGGCGAGGTGGAGCGTATTCTCAAGATGGTCAACGGCGTGCTACTGCTGGTGGACGCTGCCGAGGGTCCCATGCCGCAAACCCGTTTCGTGCTCCAGAAAGCGCTCGAGCTGGGTCACAAGGTCATCGTTGTGGTCAACAAGATCGACCGTCCCGACGCCCGCATCGAGGAGGTCATGGACGAGGTTTTGGAGCTGCTGCTGGATCTGGACGCCACGGAGGAGCAGTTTGACTCCCCCACCATTTTCTGCTCCGCCCGGCAGGGAATCTCCGCTTACGGTCCTCACGAGGAGGGCAAGGACCTGATTCCCCTGTTTGAGACCATCATCGACTACATTCCCGCCCCCCAGGGCGACGCGAAGGGTCCCATGCAGATGCTGGTGTCCTCTTTGGACTACAATGACTATGTAGGCCGGATCTGTATCGGCCGCATCGAGCGCGGCACCATTCGCCAGAACCAGGAGGTTACCATTTGCGACTATCACGATCCTTCCTTGCAGCAGAAGGGCAAGATCGTGGCGCTCTATGCCTTCGACGGACTGGGCCGTACCCCCATTCAGGAGGCCAGCGCGGGAGAGATCGTGGCCTTCTCCGGCATCTCCGATATCACCATCGGGCGCACGGTCTGCGACCCGCTGGCCGTGAAACCCCTGCCCTTCGTCAAGATCTCCGATCCCACCATTGAGATGACCTTCGCCGTCAACGACAGCCCCTTCGCGGGCCGGGAGGGCAAGTATGTCACCTCCCGCAACCTGCGGGACCGGTTGGAGCGCGAGCTCCTCAAGGATGTTTCCCTGCACGTCACAGAGCAGGGCACCGACGCCTTCAATGTGGCGGGCCGCGGCGAGATGCACCTGTCCATTCTCATCGAGACCATGCGCCGGGAGGGCTTTGAGTTTTCCGTCTCCACCCCTCGTGTCCTGACCAGGGTTGTCGACGGCGTGAAGTGCGAGCCCATCGAACGGATGGTGGCCGACGTGCCGGAGAACGCTATGGGCGCCGTCATCGAGAAGATCGGCCAGCGCAAGGGCGACCTGGTCTCCATGACGCCCATGGGCAGCCGTTACCGCCTCGAGTTCCTGGTCCCCTCCCGGGGCCTGTTCGGCTACCGGAGTGAGTTTCTCACGGATACCCACGGCGAGGGCATCATGTCTTCCGTGCTCGAAAGCTATGCCCCCCTCAAGGGCGAGATCGAGCGGAGAAAGACCGGCTCGCTGATTGCCCATGAGACAGGTGAGACCACGGCCTACGGTCTCGGCGGCGTGCAGGACCGGGGCACCATGTTCGTTTCTCCCGGCGTACCGGTTTACGCCGGCATGATCGTCGGCGCATGCAACCGAAACGAGGATATGACTGTCAACGTCTGCAAAAAGAAGCAGCTCACCAACATGCGAGCTGCCGGCTCCGACGACGCCATCCGCCTGAGCCCGCCCCGTGTCTTCTCGCTGGAGCAATGCCTGGAGTATCTGGCGGATGATGAGTTATTGGAGGTCACGCCCCAAAACCTTCGCATGCGCAAGCGCATTCTGGACCACAGCCAGCGCATGCGCGAGTTGATGAAGAAACGATAACCAACAGCAATATCCCCGGCGGAGGCAGGACCTCCGCCGGGGATATTGCTTTCGGAATCTTACCGCTTCACGTTGAAGGCGTTGAAGCCTGCGTAAACGGCGGCATCGCCCAGTTCTTCTTCAATCCGGAGCAGGCGGTTGTACTTGGCAACGCGCTCGCTGCGGCTGGGTGCGCCGGTCTTGATCTGCCCTGCGTTCAGCGCAACGGCCAGATCGGCGATGGTGGTGTCCTCCGTCTCACCGGAGCGGTGGGAGACGACGGCGGTGAAGCGGGCCTTGTGGGCCATCTTGATCGCGTCCAGGGTCTCGGAGACGGAGCCGATCTGGTTGAGCTTAATCAGAATGGAGTTGGCTGCGTTCAGCTCAATTCCCTTCGTAAGGCGCTTGGTGTTGGTGACAAACAGATCGTCACCGACGAGCTGGATCTTGTCGCCCAGCTTCTCCACAATCAGCTGCCAGCCTTCCCAGTCCTCCTCGTCCAGACCGTCCTCGATGGAAATGATGGGGAACTGCTCCACCAGAGCGGCCCAGTGTTCCACCAGCTCTTTGGAAGTGAAGGTCCGGCCGGACTTGGGCTGCTTGTAGAAGCCGGGCTTACCGCCTTTCCACTCCGATGCGGCGGCGTCCATGGCCAGAACGAAGTCCTTGCCGGGCACGTAGCCGGCGGTCTCGATGGCCTTGATGATATAGCGCAGGGTTTCCTCGTCGTCCTTCAGGTTGGGTGCGAAGCCGCCCTCGTCGCCGACGGAGGTGGCAAGGCCTTCAGCCTTGAGCAGCTTCTGCAGGGCGTGGAAGACTTCTGTGCACCAGCGCAGACCTTCCCGGAAGGAGGGCGCGCCAGCAGGCATAATCATGAACTCCTGGGTATTAATGGTGTTGGTGGCATGGGCGCCGCCGTTGAGAATATTCATCATGGGAACAGGCAGGGTGTTGCCGTTCTGGCCGCCGATGAAGCGATAGAGCGGGATGTCCTGGCTCAGGGCAGCGGCGCGGGCAGTGGCGATGGAGACCGCC
The DNA here is from genome assembly GCA_945487445.1 of uncultured Clostridia bacterium. Classification (GTDB taxonomy): domain Bacteria; phylum Bacillota; class Clostridia; order Oscillospirales; family Oscillospiraceae; genus JAFRPC01. The sequence continues at coordinate 3,400 of CALYTU010000127.1, forward strand.
AGAATGGCGTTGGCACCCAGCTTGCTCTTATCGTCGGTGCCGTCGGCCTCAATCATGGCCTTGTCAATGGCGTAGATGTCGTAGGCGTTCATGCCGGTCAGAACCTTGTTAATGACGGTGTTGACGTTCTCAACGGCCTTTGTCACGCCCTTGCCGCCGAAGCGCGCCTTGTCCCCGTCGCGGAGCTCGAGGGCCTCAAATTCGCCGGTGGAAGCACCGGAGGGGGCAGCACCGGTGCCAACGGTACCGTCGTCCAGATAGACGTCAGCCTCGATGGTGGGATTGCCGCGGGAGTCGATGATCTCGCGGGCGCGGACTTTTTCAATTCTTGCAATGAACATAACAAAGGTCTCCTTTTGTAAAATCTGAAAAACTGCATATTAACGTGAAAATATACATGTTTATTGCTATTGTTATAGCATATCTGTTTCTGTTTTGCAACTGAAAAATGACAGTTTTACAGATTACCACTGAACCATTCAGCTCAGTGGTCTAGGCCGCGGCCGTATAATGGTGTAAATTGAAAAATGAATGAGCCAAGGGCTCAACC
>CALYTU010000128.1 GCA_945487445.1 uncultured Clostridia bacterium
GGATTTCTCGGCGATGAATCGCCTCGAAATGACAGGATACTGAACAGATACTTCATAACCAATAACGGTTCCTTTTGGGCCGACCGTTATTATTTCTCAATGATCTCCAGGCCGCCCAGATATTTGCGCAGGACCTCGGGGACCACAATGGAGCCATCGGCACGCTGGTTTTGCTCCACCATGGCGGGGAAGATGCGGGAGGTTGCCAGACCGGAGCCGTTCAGGGTGTGGACGAATTCAATCTTGCCCGTTTCCTCCCGGCGGAACCGGATGTTGCCGCGCCGGGCCTGATAGTCCCGGGCGTTGGACACGGAGGAGACCTCCTTATATCCGTTCATGGAGGGAATCTGGATCTCGATGTCGTAGGTCCGGGCCATAGAGGCGGAGCAGTCTCCCGCCGCCAGCTTCACGGTTCGGAAATGGAAACCCAGGCCCTTGACCAGGTTCTCAGCCTTTTTGACCAACTCCTCGAAGGCCTCGTCGGACTTTTCGGACAGTGTGTACTGGAACATTTCAATCTTATTGAACTGATGGCCCCGGACCATGCCCCGCTCGTCAGCCCGGTGGGACCCGGCCTCCCGACGGAAGCAGGGGGTGTAGGCGAACAGCTTGTGGGGCAAGTCGCTTTCCGCCAGAATCTCGCCCCGATGCAGGGAGGCAAGGGCCGTTTCCGCAGTGGGAAGCATGAAGTGCATCCGATCATCCGTGGGATTGGCGATCTTATAGACCTCGTCGGCGAACTTAGGGAACTGACCGGCGGTTTCGCCGCACTGGTACTCCAACATATGGGGCAGGATGACCATTTCGTAGCCGTCCTCCAGGTGGGAGTCCATGAAGTAGTTGAGCAGCGCCCACTCGAGACGCGCGCCCATTCCGGTGTAGACCCAGAAGCCGGTTCCCGCGAGCTTTGCGCCCCGCTCATAGTCAATCAGCCCCAGGTCGGTGCAGAGGTCCACATGGTGCTTGGGCTCGAAGTCAAACTTGTGCGGCTCGCCATAGTATCTCAGGGGCTCGTTGTTCTCCTTACCGCCGGCCTTCAGATCCGGGTCCGGAAGATTCGGCAGACCCAGCATCCAAGTCCGGTATTCCGCCTCCACATCGGTAAGGGCCTTGTCATTTTCGGCGATCTGAGCCTTGAGCTCCGCCATCTGCTTGAAGATGGCGGCCACATCCTGCCCCTGCTTCTTCAGCACCGGAATTTGCTTGGAGACCTTGTTCTGTTCGGCTTTTTTGGCCTCGGTGGAAGCGATCAGCTCGCGGCGGGCCACGTCCAGCTCCAGAATCCGGTCAATGGCGGCGTCACAGTCCACCTCTTTTGCACGGAGCAGGCGTTTGACCTCTTCCGGATTTTCCTTGATTCTACGAATATCCAGCATATTACAATACCCCTTACATTAGAATAGATTACAGTAAAATCAGTCAATGACCATGCTCTCATAGATTTCTTTCTCAGAAGGCGAGAACAGGTTCTCCATGGGCTCAATCTGCTCCAGGAGCGTCTGCAAACCATCCATATCGCCCGCCTCGTCGGCGGCAACCGCCTTTTGCAGCAGCTCGCTGACGGTGACAGCGTCCTCGGCCTGCTTGGTCAGCGTCCTGACCTGAGCCTCGAGCTTCCGCTTTTCCCGGCTGAGCGCCTGTCTTTCATCGTTGAGAGAGACAATTCTGGATTGTAATTGATTCTGTTCCGTCTGATCCTTCTCCGCTTCCGCCTCCAACTCCGCCACTCTGGCCTGCAAATCCTCATTGTCCTTGGAAAGCGTCTGATTCTCTTCCTGCAGGGCGTTGATGTTGTTGGTCAGGGACGCGGATGTTTTCTGGTTTGTGTCTTGCAGCTCCTCGTTCATGGTCTTCAGACGCTTTGTCTCCAAAACCATCACCACAGCCACAAACAGAAAGGCGATTGCGAACAGTATTGCCAGATAAGTCACCAGCGCGGAGCGACGACGCGGAGAGAGTACCTGCGTTTGATTCGCCGGGGGCGGAGTATGATCCTCCTCCCGCGCGGAAACAGTGAGTTCCGGTTCATTCATCTTTCTCTTCCTCCTTGATCGAAATGCGCTGAAGCGCAAACAGCAGGCGGTTCAGATCCTCCTGACCGTAGAATTCCAGTTCAAAGCGTCCCTTCCGTTTGCCGTTTACGATTCGGACCTTTCTGCCCAGACGACGGCTCAGGGACTTCTCACATTCCGCCACATAGTCCACGGCAAGAGGCGCCTCTGCTTCCGTTTCCTTGGGCTTGTCCAGATTCTTGCAGAACGTTTCAGCCTGTCGGACTGAAAGCTGGAGGGCAATGATCCGTTGGGCGGCCTGCTGCCGGAGCTTTTCGCTCTTGAGCCCAAGAAGCGCCCTGGCGTGACCGGGCGAGAGGGTCCCGTTCCGGACCAGCTCCGCCTGTTCATCGGAGAGGCTTAGAAGCCGCAGCGCGTTTGCCACGGCAGGGCGGGATTTTCCCACACGCTGCGCGGTCTCGGCCTGGGTCAGACCGTAGTCTTCCATCAAGGTCTGATAGCCCTGCGCCTCTTCCATGGGATTCAGATCCTCCCGCTGGAGATTTTCGACCAGGGCCAATTCCATAACCTTCCGATCGTCGGCCTCAATCACGAGGACCGGGACTTCCTCCAGCCCGGCCGACCGAGCTGCCCGCCAGCGCCGCTCGCCGGCGATGATCTGATAATAGCCTCCCGCCGTTTCGCGGACGGTCAGCGGCTGAATCATGCCGTGCTCAGCAATGGATTCCGCCAGTGCCTGCAAGGCCTGCTCATCGAACTCCTTCCGGGGCTGCAGGGGATTCGGCTCCACCCGATGCAGCGGCACCGTGGTCACTCCGCCCGCGCTTTGGGTAAAGTCCAGATTTGGGTTGTCCAACAGGGCCCCAAGGCCCCGGCCCAACCCGGATTGTTTTTTCATGGGATTCCTCCTGAAAGGAAAGTATTTCGTTTTGTATAAAGGATCATTTGAGTATGCTGAAGAAAGTGTTTTGGATTAGAACTGTAACGCAGTGAAGTCATTTCCGTCAGCTTCCGCGTTCCAGAATTTCTTCCGCAACAGCCAAATAGGCTTTTGCCCCGCGGCTGTGCTTATCGTAAACGGTGATGGGTACGCCGTGGCTGGGCGCCTCAGCCAGTCTGACGTTGCGGGGAATGGCGGTTCCATAGACACGACCCGGAAAAAACCGCCGAACCTCCTGCGCGACCTGACTGGAGAAATTTGTTCTTCCGTCAAACATAGTCAAAAGCACACCGAAGACGGTGAGCCGGGGATTCAGCCGTTTTTTTACAGCCCGCATCGTCGACATCAGGTCGGACAGTCCTTCCAGCGCGTAATATTCACACTGCACCGGAATCAAAATCTGCTCCGCGGCACATAGACCGTTCAGAGTCAATAGCTCCAAAGAGGGCGGACAGTCAATGAACACATAGTCATAGCGAACCGCCACCGACTCCAGCGCCTGTTTCAAAACATACTCCCGGTGCTCCATGTCCGCCAGCTCCACGCCGGCCCCGGCCAGTGAGGCGGAGGAGGGCAGAACGTCCCCCCATTGGGTGTGGACAATGGCCTGATCGACGGAAACGCCGTTGATGAGCACATCATAGGAGGTGTATTTGCAACGGCGGCTGACGCCCATGCCGGAGGTTGCATTTGCCTGGGGATCAAAGTCCACCAGAAGCATTTTCGCACCTTTTTTCTGAAGTGCCGCAGTCAGATTGACGGCCGACGTGGTCTTTCCCACGCCGCCCTTCTGATTGACGATTGCCACGATTTTCAAAACACGTCCCCCCTTTCCGGCACTTTGCTCATGATTATATCACATTCAGGGAAAAAAGCAAGAAGAAAACATTCCGATAATAAATTGTTTAGGTATAGTTGCAAAGTGAGGACCTGCTACAAGATCTTGTATCCAAGAGTGACGAA
>CALYTU010000129.1 GCA_945487445.1 uncultured Clostridia bacterium
GTCATTTTGCCGAATCCTCCTGCCCGCAAAATGGTTTGGGCTGAACTGTTACATGAAATATGGCGCGCTGACGGCGCCGCGAACCAACGAAAAAAAGAGGTGCTTCGCACCCCTTTTTGTTATCGTTTCCTGCTCCGGGTCCGGTGCTCGTACTGACGCACGCCGGAAATCTTGCTGTTGGAGTCGGCCATGAACTGCTTGAGCTTTTCCTCAAAGCTTTCGGGCTCGGTCCTGACAGGCTGGAAGCTCTGGGGCCGTGGGCTCCGGCGGGCCGGACGCTCCTGCGCGGTTTCGCGGGGAGCGGGCTGGGCCGGGGCGGTCTGCTTGATGGACAGACTCAGGCGGCCGCGGTCGTCGGCGTTCAAAATCTTGACCCGGACGCTCTGCCCCTCGGTCAGATGTTGACGGATGTCGGTCACATAGGAGGCTGCTACCTCGGAGATGTGGACCAGACCGGTCCTGCCCTCAGGGAGATTGATGAATGCGCCGAAGCCGGTGATGGATCGGACGGTGCCTTCCAGGATGGTGCCCGGTGTAAATTCCATGTATATGATAATCCTTTCCTCTTAACGGTCACTGAACATCGGCGTCATAGAAGACGATCTCGCCGCTCTCCACCATGCCCAGGCGGGTGCGGGCGATTTTCATAATGCTCTTGTCGGTGCCGAGCTCGGCGAGCTCCTGCTGCACCAGCGCGTTTTCCTGCTCCGCGTAGAGAACCTGCTCCTCAAGCGCGGCGACCTCGACATTGGCGGCGCTTACCCGATCCTGAAGGTCCACCAGCGTTGCGATTGCGTAAATCGCCACAATGAGCAGCAGCAGCTTCGTCCCAATGGATGTCTTTTTCAGCCGCATCGGCGTACCTCCTCTCCGGCAAATGGCGCCAAAATCCCATTCAAGGTCTTAATTATTATTTTACCAGATAATTCGGCAAATGCAACAATTATTTTACTTTTTTTCAAAAAATCTCCCAACTTTTTTTGAGAATTTCACGACTGTGCGTTCCGTGCTCTGCTGCGCCTGCCGAATGACGGGTGAGACCAGCCAGAGCCAGAGCCCGCCGGAGACCGCCATGGCCAGCAGCGCGAAGAGGCGGAGCCGTCCGCGCCCGGCGTAGAGGGCGAAGCCAAGCAGCCCGGCCAGCAGGATCAAACACCAGAGCGCGTCGGTCAGGCCGGTCGTCACACGGCCTCGCCGCAGAGGCCGCAGCAGGTCGAAGACGAGCCCGAAGCCCATGCCGACGATCAGCGCCCAGACCAGCTCCGAGAGCTGGCGCGCAACCGGGAGCTCCATCAGCCAAAGAGCCGCCGCAACAGGCCCTTGTGCGTGCCGCCCTGCTCATAGCTCAGGCCGTCGACGCGGCCCCGAACCTCCACGCGGCCTTCCTCCGGAGCCAGCTGGCGCAGGGCCAGCCCCTCGCCGCGGACGACCAGCAGCCGGTCCCCGGTCCGCAGGACGACAGCACTTTCGTCAAAACGCAGGATCTCCTTTACGCCGGTCACTCGGAGTACCCGCCGTCCGTCAAGGGTCAGCCGCTCCTCAAGAGCGGGAGAAGGTTTTGTTTCTGTTGGCATGATAATCCCCCTTCGTTCTGTTCGCATAGTGGATTATATGTGGGCCGGCGCGGGATTATTCCACCTGCTCCTATGATGCGGCGCGCGGAAGTGACGGTTCAGCCATGCAATCCCCTCCGGTTTTGCGTAGGGCGGAACAGCCAGCGGCGGCCTGGGGTCAGGCCGCCCTACGGCAGGGGGCGGAACAGTTGCATCGAAACTGCGCTCCCTTCGGAAACTGGAAAAAAATGATTGAAATTCCCATACGGATGCTCTATAATAGAAGAATAGATAATAAACGGCCGGGGATACCCGGCTATGGAAGGAAGGGTATCGTATGGGTCAGGTTATCGCCATTACCTCGGGTAAGGGCGGCACCGGAAAAACGACGGTTTGCGCTGCCGTGGGAGCCTGTCTGGCCGCCGAGGGAAAGCGTGTTTTGTGCATCGACGCGGATATGGGGCTGCGCAATCTGGATATCTCCCTCGGGATGACGGAGCTTGCGCCCATCTCTTTTGCAGATGTCCTCACCGGGCGTTACAGTCTCAGCGAGGCCACGCCCCAACCCGAGCTTCCCGGCCTCTACCTGCTCACTGCCCCCGTGGCCGAACGTCCTGAGACCATTCGTTTTCAGGACTTCGGCGCGCTGCTGGAGACAATCCGGGAATACTTCGACTACTGCCTGATTGACTCGCCCGCCGGGATTGGCGATGGCTTCCATTTCGCCACCCTCTATGCCGACCGGGTGCTGATTGTCGCCACGCCGGACCCTGCCTCCCTGCGGGACGCCGCCGGGACGGCGGACCAGCTCCATCTGATGGGGAAGCAGGATGTCAGGCTGGTAGTCAACCGGGTCACGCCCGCCATTTTCCGCGCCCTGAACTGGACGGTGGACGATATAATGGACGGGATCGGGCTGCCCCTTTTGGGCATCATCCCGGAGGACGAGCGCGTGGTTCTGGCCGCCGCTGCCAATCTGCCCCTGATCCTCTACACCGACCGCGGCGCCGCCCTTGGCTGCCTGCACATTGCCCGCCGCCTCCAGGGCAGGAAGGTGCCGCTTCTGAAGCGCCGATAATCAAAGGAGGTTCAAGATGAATATCACCATCATGGCCCACGACAAGAAGAAGGAGCTCATGGTCCAATTCTGCACAGCCTATCAGAGCGTGCTGGCCAAGCACAACCTCTCCGCCACGGCGACGACGGGCCGTCTGGTGGCGGAGGCGACCGGTCTGCCCATCTCCCTGTTTTTGGCCCATAATCAAGGCGGCCATCAGCAGGTGGACGCTCGAATCGCCTATAATGAAATCGACATGGTCCTCATGTTCACAGACCCAAACAGCCAGGACCCCAGAGACAACAGCTATGTCCTGCGCACGCTCCTGCTCTGTGACGCCCACAACGTCCCCGTGGCCACCAACCTCGCCACGGCGGAAATGCTGATCCTCGGCCTGCAGCGCGGCGATCTGGACTGGCGGGAGCTGGTTCATAACAAGCGATAAGCGGCCTTTTGCAATAGGAGTATGAGATGACGACGTACAGCGAGAAGACGGTAGAGTTTCTTTGGTCGCTTCGGCTGAACAACAGCCGGGAGTGGTTTCAGGCGCACAAGGCCGAATATGAGACCCTGATGCTGCAGCCCACGAAGGACCTGGCAAACGCGCTGTTTGCGCATTTTATGGAGAAGTATCCGAAGCACGACTGGAACCTCCACATCTCCCGAATCTACCGGGACGCCCGGCGGCTTCATGGACGCGGCCCCATGAACGATCATCTGTGGTTTTCACTCTGGGCTGACGGGGAGGAGAGAAGTGTTCCGGCCTTCTGGTTCAGCTTCTTCCCCGAGGGCTGGGACTGCGGTATGGGCTGCTGGCCGGAGCGCAGCGCGATCATGGACCGCTTCCGCGCCCGGCTCCGCCTGGACTCCGGCCCTGCGGAACGGCTGGCCCGACGCCTGCGCGGGCAGAACGTCTTCACCCTGGGCGGCCAGAGCTACAAAAAGCAGAAGGTCCAGACCACGCCCCTGCTGCAAAGCTGGGCGGACAAGAAGTACTTCACCCTCGAGTGCAGCCGGGATCACGGCGAGCTGGATCTTTCTGAGAATTTGTTCGCCTTTCTCCGCGATGGATTCGACTTTCTCATGCCCTTCTACGAGTTTTTCCTGACGCTTCCGGATGCAAACGAACCATGATTGGCGGGCTATCAGCCCGCCAATCATGCCGCTTCGTTCGCACTTGTCTCCGATCAACGAAGCAACCGCCATGTCTGCCGTAGCGCGGGCGATCAGCCCGCCAACCATGCCGCTTCGTTCGCACTTGTCTCCGATCAACGAAGCAACCGCCATGTCTGCC
>CALYTU010000130.1 GCA_945487445.1 uncultured Clostridia bacterium
TAGATAATACGGATTTCTCGGCGATGAATCGCCTCGAAATGACAGGATACTGAATAGATACGGAAAAACAAGCTAATTTCCGGAATTAACACTTGCGAAAGCGTGTAAAATATGATAGATTTTACGGAGAAATCTGAATACGGCTTTGAAGATCTGGTCCGGCTGGTCGCCGCCCTGCGGGGACCCGGCGGCTGCGCCTGGGATCAGGCTCAAACCCATCAGTCCATCCGCCGCAATTTCCTGGAGGAGGCCTATGAGGCCTGCGAGGCGCTGGATCAGGACGACCCGGACCACCTGCGGGAGGAACTGGGCGACGTGCTGCTTCAGGTCGTTTTTCATGCGGGCATTGAGGCGGACGCAGGGCGATTCGATGTGGACGGAGTCTGTGATGGCGTGTGCCGCAAGCTCATCGCACGCCACCCCCACCTCTTCGGTCAGAGCCAGAGCCGTATGGATTGGGAGGACCTCAAGCGTCTTCAGCGCGGGAACCAGACCGTCGCGCAGGCCATGGAGGGCGTATCCCATGCGCTGCCCGCCCTTTGGCGGGCGGACAAGCTTTTGTCCAAGGCGGAGAAGAGCGGACTCTGCCTGCCGGATCGAAGCTCCGCCCGCGCGGCGCTGACCCGGCAGATCGGGGCGCTCTGCGCGTCGGAGGCGCCGGATGGGGAGGCGTTGGGCCGGGCGCTGTTTGCACTGGTCCGCTTTGCCCGCTGCGCGGAGCTCGATTGCGAGACCGCTTTGGCAGAGACCTGTCAGCAATTCATTGACAGCTTCTCCGAACGGGAAGCTGCCGCTTCTAAAACCGAGAAGAAATAAAAGAAAGAGGTATTTGAGATGAACAAGACCGAACTCGTGGCAGCCGTTGCCGCAAAGACCGAACTGACGAAGAAGGACGCAGAGAAGGCTGTTTCCGCCGTGATCGAGACCCTGACCGAGACCCTGGCCGCCGGCCAGAAGGTCCAGCTCGTGGGCTTTGGCACCTTTGAGACCAGAGAGCGCGAAGCGCGCATCGCCAAGAACCCCCGCACCGGCGAGACCGTGGAAGTCCCCGCCAGCCGCATTCCCGCCTTCAAGGCCGGCCAGGCCCTGAAAACCAAGGTCGCAAAATAAAGGCAGCACCGCAGTCCGAAAGGACTGCGGTGCTGCCATCCCGGCAAACCGCGCCGGTAAGCAGAAATCCGGTTAGAAGTACTGCAATAACAGTATAAAATGGGAAACGCTCCCTGCACAAGGCAGGGAGCGTTTTATCATTTGTCAGCAGCCGCAGCCGTTGTCGCAGCCGCAGCCATTGTTGCAGCCGCAGCCGTTGTTGCAGCCACAGCCGTTGTTGCAGCCGCAGCCGTTGTTGCAGCCGCACCCGCAGCCGTTGTTGCAACCGCAGCCGCAGCCGCAGCCGTTGTTGAAGCCGCCGCAGCCGTTGTTGAAACCGCCGAGCAGAAGAACAATCACGATGATGATCCACCAGTTGCCATTGAAGCCATTATTACACATACTGCTAACCTCCTGCAAAAGATCGCAATGCGCGCCCCGGGCCGGTTGCCCGTTGGGACATCGCTCAATCCATAGTATGCAGGGGCGGAGGGAATGTGACAGACCGGCAGGCAGAGGACCGACCGGAAGGGCAGCCGCATCAATTATTTTTTAAGTTGTGCCATCCCAGAGGTCTGAGATCGGTGCAAACCGATAGCCCATCTCCTCCCACTTGGTCAGCAGTTCGTCCATGATCTCAGCGTTGGTGCTCGAGGTGCTGTGGAGAAGCACCACGGCCCCGTTGTGGACTCGGCTGAGCAGCTTGTCGAAGGCCTCCTCCCGGCTCGGCTGGTCATCCTGGATCCAGTCCACATAGGCAAGGGACCACAACACTGTTTTGTAGCCCAACGCCTTGGCCATTTCCAGATTCTGTTCCGCGTAAATGCCCCGCGGGGGCCGGTAGTAGCGGGGCATCTGCTCGCCCACGATCTTCTGATACGCGGCAGCCACATCCTCCAGTTCTTTCGTGAAGGTGGCCCGATCACCGATCTTGTCCATTTCCCAGTGGTGCCAGGTGTGGTTGCCCACAATGTGGCCCTCCGCCGCCATCCTTCGGATCAGCTCCGGATTCTGTTCAATATAGGTTCCCACCACGAAGAAGGCCGCCGGGGCTTTGTGCTTTGCCAGGGCATCCAGGATCGCTTCTGTGTGTCCGTTTTCATATCCGGCGTCGAAGGTCAGATAGAGCACAGGCGTTTCGGTGTCGCCCACAAAGGCCGCGTCCAGCGCTGCCAGCTCTTCTTTTGAAGCGTTTCCCACGGGACATTCCCCCGGCTGCGGGAAGCTCAGCCCCCAGGAAGCCACCTCCACCGCCCGATCATCTCGCGCCAGACAGGTCCCTATGACCAGCACCCCCAGCAGGAAGATCGCCACAACTGCCATACGGACCCGATATGCTTTTACCATGTGATCGCCTCCAATTCCTGGTTCATGTTTACGCGGCCGGGCTGTTTCTTAGAACCGCATGGGACAGGGTTGACATCCGGCAGGACCTGAGATATACTGTTTTCGAAATGTATCTATTCAGTAGCCCCATCTGTCATTTCGAACGAAGTGAGAAATCCGTTCCTTTTTGCGTAGATAATACGGATTTCTCGGCGATGAATCGCCTCGAAATGACAGGATACTGAACAGATACTTCGAAATTACAACGCTGCGGATCAGGCGCACGTCTGCCCGCGTAAACAGGAGGTACTGCCAGGCGCACGGGGACGGTCCTTTTGTGTTGAAAATATCGGCAAAAATGATATGATTTGAATGGTGATGAGCATGGCACGAACGGCACGAAAGAAATGTACGGCCTCCCATCGAGGCTCAGCGATAAGACTGCCTGCAATCAATTATGCAAGCTCGTTGGCGCAGCGGAGCTGAAAGACGCTGCAGCGATCGTCTCAGCGTTCCCCGGGAAATACATCCCGGAGTTGAAGAATGCGGGCCTGTCAATCCGTCAGATCTGCCGCTTGACAGGAATCCTCTTCGGGATCGTACGCAAATTGTAAGCACAAAAGGACCGTCCCCTTGTGCTATGATATAATGGAGATAAATAGGCAAGAACGGAAGGAGAACCCACTTGAATAAAACGGCTCAAAAATATTTTGATATGGCGTTCGAATACCACGTCGCTGCATTAACATTACATGTAAATATCTTCGATGCACCGTACTTATACAACCCCACAGCGTTCCTCCTTAGACATTCAATCGAATTGCTCCTGAAAGGACTTATTATTAGAGAAACACAAAAAGCAGGAAGAATTGCTGCAAATAGAATCACCATTGGGGGCCGAAAATTGAACCAAACCCATTCCGTAGGATTACTTTGGAATCATTTTAAAACGCTTTATCACATTCCGGAAGGAAGAGTAGTTTCTCTCAATAAAGCTATCGAAAAACTAAACAAAAAAGATATCGGTGCAGATCGTTATCGATATCCATATAAAAAGCAGGGACAACCCATCCCTATAGAACCCGTGGTTTTTGATACATCCAAGAAAGCACCCGATTTAGAAGATGGCATTCCCTATATCATTGAAACACCAACTGATTCAAAAGTAATAACGAAAGGTCCCGTGCTATTAACGGAAATGAAAACACTTATTGAGGAGATGGAAATTCTTTTTAGTCTCTCCGAAGAAGCTTGATCTCTTTTTCTTTGTCTACTGCGGTGCAAATTTTGACTTGAATCAGCGGTTGTTCAGAGTTATAATAACCGTATAAAAAGCAATCGCCTCTCGAGTAACCGGACACACGGGGACGGTCCTTTTGTGCTTAAAATACAGGCGAAAATGATATAATTTGAATGGTGATGATCATGGCACGAACGGC
>CALYTU010000131.1 GCA_945487445.1 uncultured Clostridia bacterium
ATAATACGGATTTCTCGGAGATGAATCGCCTCGAAATGACAGGATACTGAACAGACACTTCTAATATTTAATCAAGTTGTTCTTTTACTATTATTATACCACAAGTTTCCGAAATTGGAAGGGGGGGCAGGCAAAAAAAGAGACGGCGCAAATTGCATCGCCGTCTCTTTTTTGTGATGACAGCTTTCCGGAAAAGAACAGCCAGATTGTTGCATCAAAAGCGGAAATACAGGAAGGGGTTGTAGGAGCCGCTGATCAGCCAGGCCACGGAGAGGACAAAAAGCAGTGCCACGCGCAAGGCGTCAGCTGTCAGCACGAGGCCGCCGGAGCAGCGCCGGCGGAGTCGTTCATAAAGCCGGTGCAGCAGGTCCGTGGAGGCCACGGCGCAGATAACCAGCAGGGGCAGCCAGGTACGGAGTTGAAAAACCGCCGCTGAATTGACCCAGCCGGCCCCGCCCCCAAACAGAGCCGTCAGGTATGCCCACCCAGCGGCGAGATCGTCGAAGGCAAAGAGCACCCACCCGATCAGGACGGCAAAAGCAGTATAGAACCAGCCAAGGACCGGGGCCTTTTTGAGCCGTTTGAGCAAGAACAGCTTCTCCGCAGCCAGCAGGATCCCGTAGAAGGCGCCCCAGAGCACGAAGTTCCAGCTTGCCCCATGCCAAAGCCCGGTCAGCAGCCACACGACGGCCATGTTTCGAAGCTGGATGCCAAGACCGCGGCGGTTGCCGCCGAGTGGGATGTACACATAGTCCCGAAACCAGGCTCCCAGACTGATATGCCAGCGTCGCCAAAATTCGGTGACGCTCCGGGCAAGATAGGGATGACGGAAGTTCTCCGGAAATTCGAATCCCAGCATTTTCCCAAGGCCGATCGCCATATCGGAATAGCCGGAGAAATCGAAATAGATCTGAAAGGCAAAGGCCAGGATTCCCACCCAGGCGCCTAAAACGGAAAGCTGTTCGGCTGGGGTCTGCGAAGCCGACGTCCAAAGCAGGCCAATGTTGTTGGCCAGGAGGACCTTTTTCCCGAGACCGGTCACAAACCGCTTCACACCGTCGCCGAAGCGGTCGGCGGTGCAGTCTCGGTCGTTGATCTGGTCGGCAATTTCCTGATAGCGCACGATGGGTCCGGCAATGAGTTGGGGAAAAAGGGAGACATAGGCGCCGAAGGAGAGAATGTCCCGCTGGAGCTTTGCCTTGCCGCGATAGACGTCAACGGTGTAGCTCATGGTCTGGAAGGTGTAAAAGGAGATCCCGATGGGCAGCGGCAGGTCCAGCCGCGGAATGGCGGCGTGGGTCAGACTGTTGAGCGTGTCGATGAAAAAGTCTGTGTACTTGAAAAAGCAGAGCAGACCCAGGTTCACGCAAACGGAGAGCATCAGACCAAGCTTCTGCTTCGCCGTGCCGCGGTTCTTTTCCACCAGGCGGCCGCAGGTGTAGTCCAGGACCGTAGAGAAGAGCATCAGCCCCACATACACAGGCTCGCCCCAGGCATAGAAGAGCAGGCTGAACAAAAACAGAATCGCGTTCCGCCAAACCCGGGGGACGAGATAATAAACCGCCAGCACGGCGGGCAGGAACAGAAACAAAAAACTCAGACTGGAAAAGACCATGAGACACCTCAACGAACAAGACTGATACGGAATGAGCAAGGGTACGCAGCCATTGAAAAATGAGAAGGAATCTATTGGATAACAGGATCAGTCTCCACCATGCCCCGCTCCACAGGCGGCGCTGTCTTTGCGGCGTTCAGAATGCTGCGGTTGCCGTCCTCAGCGGCCGCCGAAAGCCGGCTGCACCTCTTCCACAAGTTTGATCCGGCAGACCATGAGTACGGCTGGGCCGGTCAGGGTCAGAAGGTCGGAGACAGAGAGCAGGAGGGTCTCACCGGGGGCAAGCCGGTGACTGAGGGGGGCGGCTTCCTGTGCGTTTTCGCCGTGCGCCTGCGCAACGCAGACGCCCTCGGCGCAGTAGAGCAGGACCGACGCCCCAACGCATGGGGCTGGAAACGCACAGATATCCGACGTCAGGCGCAGGGTCTCCATGCTTCCGGACGCCATGCCCCGGCGGAGCATAAGATTGAAATCCGTGCAGCAGCCCGTGCTGTGGGTGGCGTCCGCACCCGAAAAGGCGTGAACCTCGAAGGGACCGAGCGGGATCGGCGCGCCCCCGTTGTGGGTCAGGAGGATCTCCCCCCGCAGGGTCGCGATCAGCCTGTCATAGTCCGGCAAGGACGTGAAGTCCGACTCCTGCAGCTCCACGGTAGCGGAGCTGACCCGCCAGAGAAAGTCCCGATCCGCATAGTTCGCCTGAGCCGGGTAAATCGCGATCTGCGTGGTCTTCCCGCCCGACCATTCGGAAATCACATAGTCTTTTTGAGACAGCTTTTTCATTGTTGCTTCCCTTCTGATTTTCATTGCTCTGCGGCGAAACCGCCTCGGCCGTCCGCAACAAAGCGGGTGCCATAGAAGACGGCGCAGGCAGTCTCCAGATACTCCAGGTCCTGCACGCCCGCAGTTTCGTAAGCGCTGTGCATGGCCAGTTGGGGCAGACCGATGTCCACTGTGTTCATGGAGACATGGGCCATAGCAATATTGCCCAGAGTGGAACCGCCCGCCTCGTCGGAACGGTTGGCATAGAACTGGACGGGAACCCCGGCCCGCTCGCAGACGCCGCGAAACAGGGCCACGGAAACAGCATCAGAGGTGTATTTTTGCCCGGCGTGAGACTTAATTACAATGCCCTCGTTCAGATAGGTGCAGTTTGTGGCGTCTGTCTTCTCGGGGTGGTTGGGATGGACGGCGTGGGCGTTGTCGCAGGAAAGCAGGAAACTCCGGGCCGTCATGCAGCGGTAATCCTCGTCGTCAAAGCCGAGGCCGTTCGCGATGCGGCGCAGCACGTCCTCAAACATGGTGGAATCTGCGCCCTGCTTGGTGCTGGAACCAACCTCTTCATTGTCAAAGCAGCACCAGACCTGGATGGTCTTTTCATTTTTGCCCTTCAAAAAGCCCCGCAGCGTTCCGTAGGCGCACTCCAGATCGTCCAAACGGCCAGCGGAAATATAAGTGTTCTCCGCACCCCAGACGGTAGGAGCCATGCGGTTATACAGAAACAGATCGGAACCCAGAATGTCCGCCTCGGCCACGCCCAGCCGTTCGGCCACCATGCGGCGGAACACGCCCTTTTCCAGCTTGCCGGGGCCGAGAAGCGGGATCATGTCGATCTGCTTATTGAAAACGAATCCGTCGTTGACCTTCCGGTTCATGTGAATCGCCACGTTGGGAATCAGTACCAGATCCCGGTCGAAGTCCAGCAGACGGGTCTCATAACGATTCCCGTCGGCAGTCCGGGTCCGGACAAGAACGCGGCCCGCCACGCCCAGGGGACGGTCCAACCATGTAGAGCAGATCATGCCGCCGTAGCCCTCGGTATTCAGCTGTACATAGCGGTCCCGAACCCGAAGCTCCGCGTTCTCCTTGATCTTAAAGCAGGGGGAGTCGG
Source organism: uncultured Clostridia bacterium (assembly GCA_945487445.1). Lineage (GTDB taxonomy): Bacteria > Bacillota > Clostridia > Oscillospirales > Oscillospiraceae > JAFRPC01. Next base: position 3,504 of record CALYTU010000131.1, read on the forward strand.
AGTGGGAGGCGGTCAGCGCGAAGCAAGGCTCGGAGAGATCTGAGCCGACACGGAAGGCCAGAATGCTGGAGCCGTTGCGGGTCGTAAAATAGGAACCGCTTGGAGCGATGGTCCAGCGACGGCTCTCGGGCAGCTCGGTGAAACCTTCCGCAATCAGTATCCGGCGGATGTTTTCAACGGCGTGAAAAACCGAAGGGCTTTTTTTCAAAAAATCCATCAGGCCACGAACGGCGGTGACGGTTTCCATAGTAGATTCCTCCTTAAGATGTTTCTTTTTCGGTATCTGTTCAGTATCCTGTCATTTCGAGGCGATTCATCGCCGAGAAATCCGT
>CALYTU010000132.1 GCA_945487445.1 uncultured Clostridia bacterium
TATTATCACACCGATGGCTTCCTACCAGGGGTCACATCATTTGACAACGCAGATTCTCTTCTGAAATTTTTAAAAAAAGTTCTTGACAAATGGGGGTCTCCTGTGTATAATCACATACGTCGCCGGACAACGGCGGCGAAAGTACGGAAGGTTAGCTCAGCTGGGAGAGCACTTGCCTTACAAGCAAGGGGTCACAGGTTCGAGCCCTGTACTTTCCACCATACTTGGCCCGGTGGTGCAGTCGGTTAGCACGCCAGCCTGTCACGCTGGAGGTCGACAGTTCGAGTCTGTTCCGGGTCGCCACTTATGAGCCAAGCCTTTTGGCTTGGCTCTTTTATCCGCCTCGGTAGCTCAGTAGGTAGAGCAGCGGACTGAAAATCCGCGTGTCGCCAGTTCAACTCTGGCCTGAGGCACCATTTGCGGGTGTAGCTCATCCGGTAGAGCGCCACCTTGCCAAGGTGGAGGTAGCGAGTTCGAGCCTCGTCACCCGCTCCAGCGTGCAAGATTCCGCACGGTGAAACGGCGGAAGCAAATGCTTCCGCCGTTTCCATTCCGCCCCATTTCCCTTCCGGTTATTTATGGTGACGTAGCCAAGTGGTAAGGCAACGGTCTGCAAAACCGTCATTCACCAGTTCAAATCTGGTCGTCACCTCCAAGGATTCCCGATCACAAAGTGGTCGGGAATCCTTGTTTTTCACCATTTTTGCTCCAGGGTGTCGTATTGCGACACACAGCAAAAGGTCGGCAAATATACCAAAAAGTCCTGTGGAGTCCCCTAAAATCCCCTCAAAATCGCGAAAAATGGTTATGAAAATGGTTACGGACGAGGGCCGTTTTCCCCTTGTTTTGACAGGGAAAATCGAGGATCGACTTTTTGGGAACCGATCAAAAAATGGTTATTTGGACCGTTATCCTACAATAAAGCAGAATTACAGGACAAAATCCCGGATAGATTGCTCCATAAAGCGATCTGAGGTGGTAACATAGACCCGTTCCGTCAGATTGGAGACGCTGTGGCCCAGGTAGTCGGCCACCACCTTCCGGTTACCGTTGGTGTATTCGTAGAAGTAGGAAGCGAAGGTATGGCGCAGACTGTGCAGGCCGCAGTGCGGGACATTGGCCTGGGTCAGCAGAGAATTGAAGCGTCTGCGGAAGGCGGCGTCATTCAGCGGCTTTCCCTTGGAGTTTGCGATATATCCGTCGTAGCCCTCCGGCTCCTGGGCCTTCAGCCGTTTCAGATACTCCAGCGCCGCCAGGCTGAGATACAGCACCCGGGCCGAGGATTTCGTCTTGGGCTTGCCCTCCACGTAAGTCATACCGCCAACCGTGTTGCCCTCAGCGTCACGTGTACGGGTCGTGGTGAGATTTCGGCTGATCTCCATGCGGCGGGTTTCAAAGTTGATGTCACTGTATTTCAGCGCTCTCGCCTCCCCTGCCCGCAGGCCGGTGTTCAGCAGGAACAGGAAATATTCCGCCTGCTTCAGCTTCTGCGGCGCCGTCTCGATGGGATTTCCCTTCTTGGATTCCCAGCGCAGCACATAGCCGTTCTCCACCACGTCCCGGATGCGGGCAATCTCTTCCGGCGTCAGAACGTGGATCTCCTCCTGGTCCTTCATCTGAAGCTTCGACTCCGACAGCTCCTGCTCCGCAGGCGTCAGCTTCTGCCCTTTCTCCTTCTTGGCCTTGGCCCGGTCCCGCGCCTCCCGGACGGAGGCCTGGCGGTCGTGGATGAATTCTTCCGTGTAAAACTTCAGATTCGCCATGGGGTTCCTGAGGGTGGGGTCTTCAGCCGTCTGATAGGAGTAGAACTCCTTCAGAAGCTGGGAGGCCTTCTTGATGGTGGATGCGGAATAGCCCTTCTCCATATTTGCCTGGAGAACACGTTTGCAGTCGTTTTTCGTCACGTCCCGCAGCTCCAGGCCTCCGATATAGGGCTTGCTCTGATTCAGATAGGTGCATTCCAGCCTGTCGTAGGTGCTCTGGCGCACCCTGCCGTACTTCTCCGTGCGAAGCCACTGCTCGATGGCGTAGCTGAGTTTTCCCGTGATCTTACTGCGCTCGGTCTGTGCAACGATCTCTTTCTGAATGAAATCGAATGCCTTTTGCCGGACCTCCGCGTCGGTTTTTCCGTAGATGGATTTATAAACGGCGGCGTCAGTCTGCCGGTCTCTGCCAATCTCCAGCCTGGCCCGATATTGGCTTTCGCCAGTGGTCTTGTATCTGGTCGGTTTCGGAATGCAAAGCAGATCGCTCTCGGCAAACTTACGCTCTACCACGTTGTATTGCTGCAAAGTACTCATTTTTGTATTTATCCTCCGTTTCGTTTGATTTGCGCCGATAGAAAGAAAAGCGGCGCGGCGTGAATGAGCACCTTGTATAACCGGTCTCATTGTACACCGCACCGCTTTCATTTTCAAATCTGCGAGTGGTTATTTGTGATTTTCAGTTGAATTGATAGGTCTTCCCCGGCTGCTTCGCAACCAGATCCAGCCAGTGGTTCAGCGCCGAACGGCGAATCAGCCAGGCGCCTCCCTCCCCCAGCCGAAAAGCCGGGAAGCTCGGGTCCCGATAGAGCTGATAGAGCTTGGTCCTGCCGATGCCCAGATACTTCATGAGCTCGGCGGAGGTCAGCAGATGGTCGTCGCGTTCACAGTTTTCCATGGCAAGCCCTCCTTATCGCTCGTCTCGCTCGCGTTCCCGCTGCCGCTGTCTCTGAAGCAGCGCGAGGCCCGCGAGAATGTCCTGTTTGATCTGTGCGTCGGTGTAGGAAACCGGGAAGTAGCGCTCCAGTTCGTCCCGTCTGAAGCGGATCTGGTCCCTCTGGTTGGGTTTCTGCTCCGCCATGAGCTCCTGGGCGGTCCACTGGTTCAGAGCCCCGGCGCTGGCCGCCCTGTGCAGCCGTACCGCTTGGGAGTAGGACGGCGTACAGTCGTTCATCCGCATAGCCTCCAGCAGGTCGTACTGCGTCGGCTTGGGGAGAAAGGACAACTCCACGCCCACGGAAAAGGCGATCTTGCCCTCGTCCATGAGATCCAGCAGTTCCGGCACCAGATAGGTCAGCCGGATATAGCGTTTAATCGTATCCTTGCTCGTTCCGACATCCTCCGCAATCTGCTCTGTCGCCAACTTCGGTGCAAATTGCACCGAAGTGAGATCATTTCGCTTTCCCTGGTGATACAGTGCCTCCGCCTTCAGCTTGTAGGCAAAGGCCTTCTCGGAGGGCAGCAGGCGCTCCCGGTGGAGATTGCTGTCCACCACCAGCACCGCAGCCTGGTCCCGACTGAGGGGATAAACAAAGGCGGGAACCGTTTCGATTCCCGCCAGCCTCGCGGCGTGGACACGCCGGTGCCCGGATACAATTTCAAAGCGGCAGGGATCTTTCTCTGCCGGTCGGACGATCAGCGGATTCAGAATGCCGTTCTCCCGGATGCTCTCGGTCAGCACCTCCATATCCTCGTTATCCTCCACCTTGTAGGGATGCCCAGCAAAGGGCACCAGGTTTGCAATAGAAATCTGTTTTACGTCTTTCATGTTTGACTCCTTCCTTTTTTCAGTTATAGTCGCAAAGTGAGGACCTGAGTAAAAACTGATGGTTTTGGCATACAACATATTCGCTCGTTTCGTCACTCTTGAGTCAAGTCCGAATTTGTGTGTAAATTGCTTTAGGTATAACATGCAAGAGGCTGCTTAAGCCTCTTGTCTTCCACACAGCACAGGTGGCTGGCGCTGTCAAG
>CALYTU010000133.1 GCA_945487445.1 uncultured Clostridia bacterium
GGATTTCTCACTTCGTTCGAAATGACAGATGGGGCTACTGAATAGATACGAAAAAAGACTGAAATGTGAATAAAAAGCAGATAAAAAGCAGAGTTGAAATTTACGCAACACAATTATTCTTTTATTCCGCATCTTTCCCGGCATGATTAAAACACTTGGTGATCGGTTTTTGTCAGCTTTGCATTTGAGGGAGACCTCAGCCTGGGGCAGAAGCGTATCCCATTTCCCGTAGTGGCGCTCAGCGAGCGCCCGGTCCGCCGCAGCGGACAATTTGCCGCAGGCAAATCCAGCGCGATCACCATCTGAACCGCGGTGAAATCATTTGCTGACGCAAACCTTGCATGCTGCGCATGCGCGGGCGCTCCGTGCAAGTGCGTGGAACGCCCGCAGCCCGGTGGGATGCTGCGGATCATCGTGGAGCGCTGCGCTCGGAACGATATGCCAGCCCTTTTGGCGGCATTGCCCCTATCGCGTTCTGTGTAAAGCCGAAAACCAGGAAAAACAAATGAGGTATCAACTATGAAGATCCTGATCCTGAACGGCCCAAACCTCAATCTGTTGGGGCTGCGGGAACCGGAGGTTTACGGAAAACAGACATACAGTGATTTATGTAATATAATAACCTCTCATTCCACGGTGATTGGCGTGGATGTAGAGATCAGGCAGACAAACCACGAGGGCGTGCTGGTTGACTGGATTCAGTCTGCCAGGGGCGTTTTTGATGGGATCATTTTGAATCCCGCCGCCTATACCCACACCTCTGTCGCCTTACTGGACGCGGTTGTGGCGGTCGGTGTTCCCACAGTGGAGGTTCACATCTCGGACGTGACGAAGCGTGAGGCCTTCCGACAGGTCAGCTATGTCCGGAATGCCTGTGTCGGGACGGTCATGGGCCATGGATTTGCGGGTTATTTGGAAGCGATGGACCTGCTGAAACGAACGATTGACAGTTGACAACTTGAGCAGCACAATCTGTTTTTAATTCAAAGCTGTCAATTCGTATCTTCTGACGGAGGAAACAACATGAACCTGCTTATCAAGCCGTCTCAGGCCTCCGGCACCGTCACAGCGCCGCCGTCGAAAAGCATGGCGCATCGGCAGCTGATTGCGGCGGCCCTGGCGAAAGAGTCCCGAGCGGTAGAGAATCTGGACTGGTCTGAGGACATTTTGGCCACACTGGACTGTCTGCGGGCCATGGGCGCTTCCGTCGCGCGTTCGGAAGACCGCGTCACGATCGGCAGTCTGGACCCCTTTGCCGTGGCGGAGGGAACAGTTTTGCACTGCCGGGAGTCGGGCAGCACGTTACGGTTTCTGTTGCCCCTGGCCCTGCTCTGCGGAAGGACCGTTGTGTTCACAGGCTCCGAGCGTCTGTTAGAACGGCCACTGGAGGCCTATGAGGGAATCTGCGCCCAACAACGTCTCCATTATGACCGGCAGCGGGATCGGCTTACAGTACGCGGGCCTCTGCGGCCCGATAAATTTGCGCTGCGCGCGGATCTGAGCAGCCAATTTGTGACGGGTCTGCTCTTTGCTTTGCCCTTTTTGCCGGAGCCCAGCCGACTGTCTCTGCTGCCCCCGGTGGAAAGCGGCCCCTACATCGACATGACGCTGGCCGTTCTGCGCAATTACGGCATCCGAATCGTCAGCGTGGGCGGTGATCGTTTTCACATTCCGGCCAGCCAAAAGTATCGCCCCCACCCGGTTCGGGTGGAGGGCGACTGGTCCAACGCGGCCTTTTTGGAGGCGCTGAACTATCTGGGCGGGCGGGTCCGTGTCCGAGGTCTGGACCCGCTCAGCCGCCAGGGAGACAAAGTCTTCTCCGCTCTGGTGCAAACGCTGCGGCAGAAACGGCCTGTGCTGAACATCGCGGACTGCCCGGATCTGGCACCAATTTTGATGGCTCTGGCAGCAGCCGGTCGAGGCGCGGTTTTGGAGGGGACGGACCGACTGAAATTCAAGGAATCCGACCGGGGCGTTGTCATGGCGGAGGAGCTGGCAAAGCTAGGCATCCAGGCAGTGGCCGATGAGCACCGGATCTGGGTGGAGGACGGAAGCCTGCGGACCCCCACAGAGCCCCTGGACAGTCACAATGATCATCGGATCGCCATGGCCCTGACGGTTCTTCTGACCCTGGTGGGCGGGGAGCTCCGGGGCGCGGAGGCAGTTGCAAAGAGCTGGCCGGACTTCTATGACGTGCTCCGGTCGCTGGGTATCGTCATTACAAACGTGGAGGACACGACAGATGAAGATGGATCTGGAATTTGAACGGAAGCTGACGATTCCCATGGAAACGAAGCAGCTCTACCCGGTTACGGCCGAGCTGGCGCCCATTGTGGAGGAACGGGCTAAGACCCTGCGTGATATTTTCGAGGGAAGGGATGGACGGTGCCTGCTGATCATCGGTCCCTGCTCGGCGGACAACGCCGACAGCGTGGTGGAATACCTGAGACGTCTGCGGGCGGTCCAGGAGCGGGTCAAGGACAGGCTCTTCATTGTCCCCCGCGTATATTCTAACAAGCCCAGGACCACTGGCGAGGGCTACATGGGCCTTGTTCACCAACCCGACGCGTCGGCACGGCCCGATCCGTTCAAGGGGATCATCGCCGTGCGCTCTCTCCATCTGCGAGCCCTGCGTGAGACGGGGTTTACCTGCGCCGACGAGCTTCTATACCCGGAGAACCACCGCTATCTGGACGATCTTCTCGCCTATGTGACCGTGGGCGCCCGCTCCGTGGAAAATCAGCAGCACAGGCTGACCGCCTCGGGGCTCGGTATTCCTGTGGGCATGAAAAACCCCACGCACGGGGATGTGGGCGTGATGCTCCACGCCATTCACGCGGCCCAGACGGGTCACAGCTTCATCTACCGGGGATGGGCCGTCCACTCAAAGGGCAATCCGCTGGCCCACGCCGTGCTTCGCGGCCGCAAGACCGAGGACGGGAGGAGCCAGCCGAACTATGGCTATGAGGACCTGCGGCATCTGGCGGACCGGTATTTGACCGCCGGGGCGCAAAATCCTGCTGTTATCATCGACGCCAACCATGCCAACTCGGGAAAGGACCCCTTCCGCCAGCCGGAGGTGATCCGGGATGTACTGAAAAGTTGCCGCCGCGACCGGGAACTGGCGGGCCTCGTCAAGGGCTTTCTGGTGGAGAGCTATTTGGAGGACGGCTGTCAGAGTCCCGGAGGCGGCGTATGGGGCCAGTCCATCACAGATCCCTGCCTGGGCTGGGAGAAAACGGAACGGCTTATTTTTGAACTGGCCGAGACGGTCTGCCCATAGGCACGTTTCCCCTGAGCAAAGGCGTTCCGGCTTCGCCGTAGCGACAACATCACAAGTTAGATCGGTGTGGAAGCGGCCCGGTTTGCCGGGGAAGGGCATTACCTTTTGTCGGCGGTAATTCCGGCGGCCTGGGTCAGGCTGCCCTACGCTTAATACGATTCTCAGATAAAACCATTCAATATCTTTGCGGTCAGCTTTGTGCCATAGATCGTTGTCGTCCTTGCCGGGCATCAAGCCCGCCTGCGTCCTCCGCTTCGTCTGGCGCAAATCTGCCTCGCAAGTATCTATTCAGTAGCCCCATCTGTCATTTCGAACGAAGTGAGAAATCCGTT
>CALYTU010000134.1 GCA_945487445.1 uncultured Clostridia bacterium
CGGCTCATAGGTCAGCCACGGGAAAACCGCGTCCCATGGCACGGCGGTGCTCGGATAGCCCGGAATTCCGAAGCTATCAAAAAACTGCTTCAGCACAGCTTCTTTCGTCATGTTGGCAGCGCCTTCCTCTCCGCCGTGAAATATTTCAGCGAGAAGGACGCCGAATCCGGGCTCTGTTTCTCGTCCGGGTTAGAGCTGACACGGTAGGTGTAGCCCGTTGTGTTGTCCCGGAAATAGTCGTTGTACTCGATTGGGAAGCTCTTTTCTACCAGAGCAGAATAAACGCTGGTAACACCGTCCTTTTCCGCTCTCCGTGCCTCCATGGATGTGTCCAGCGCCTGGTGGTTCTGGAATATCAGACCCTCGCTCCACTCGGTTTTCCATCCTCCCTCCGGGCTCATGGTTCGCTTTTTCTCCATCAGCACGCACTCCCGGCTGTAGCTGTCCAGAAGGCTCATATCTTCCTCCAATCGCTCAGCCGGCCGGCAAAAGCGTCCTTCCATCCGGCCCCGCTCTCCCCGCTCTGTGCGCGCATGGAATAGCTATACCCGCCGAAGCTCTCCGACTGGTACGGGCTAGCCGCAGCGGCGCCGTTTTTCTGCTGCCATGCGTCAATCTCATTGGCGATCTTCAGCACCGCCCTTGGGATCGCCAACGCCCATACCGCGCCGGTAAATGTTTCGTCTGTCAGATTCATCCCGCCCGGCTGGTATTGGTACACGCCATCGTTAAAAACCGATCCGATCAGCCGGAAATATTGGCCGTTTGCCAGAAAGGGCAGCTCGATTGAGCCGCCCTTGATTTCAAACCGGCCGAAAATCTCCTCCACCGTGAACCAGTTGTTCAGGTATTCCAGAATTTCCTCCAGCATTATATTGCCTCCTTAATTCTGCTGAGAATATCGGCCTTGAGCATCGCACTGCTGACCCCGGAGATGTTGTTTTCCCTGGCATAGGCCAATAGCTCCGCCTTGGTCATGCTGTTCAGGTCCTGGCTCTCCTGGTCAGGCTCGCTCAGCAGTGCGCTCAACCCCCCGCGGATACCGTGTACACGGCAATGCCGTCCAGATACTCCGCCCAGAGCTTCATCCCCATCAGGGCGTACATATCGCCTGTGGCCCGCTTGTAGTCGCCCTCTACGTGGACGCCGATCAGGTTGGTCTCACCCTGCACGGTGTAGGACAGGCCCATTTTTTCAAAGTCGCTGTCCGCCGGGTCGATGTAGTACAGGTCGATGTTCTCCACGGGCAGGGCAATCACCTTGTTCCTTGCAATGTGTTTCGTCGGCAGCAGGAACAGGGTTTCGTAGCCCAGGAAATTCTGCACGTAGGTGATGCCGAACATGGACTGCTCATCGATCACTCGCTCACCCAGGTATTCGTGGGCGTCCAGGATATTGGCAAAGCCTACCACCTGGGTCACGGTTTTGTCCATGCCGCCGAACTTGTCCAGCACGGCGCCTTTTGCCATGGAAAGCGCCCGCTGCCAGGTGGTCTCCGTTCCGGTAAGCGTGCCGGTGTTCAGAAATGCGTAGAACTCGGTCAGAACCTTGCTCTGCAGCGCATTCAGGAATGCGTCATCCGTTTTCTCAACGGCCACCTCCGCGCCGTATTTGGCCACGGATTCGATGGTGACGGATTTCGCGTATTTCTGCACCTCGATGTCTCCATAGGCAATGGGCTCTACCTTCATCCTGGTCAGCGGGATTTCGTCCCCCTCTGCCACGGTCTTCCCGCCGTTCAGGGTTCCGTCCACGCTGGCCTTGTAGGCCACCAGCTTGGTGCCGGGCGTCTTCCGGATCGGGCGCATGATGCCCAGGATGTTGCGCAGCGCCTCCCAGTTATCGCCGAATCTGGTTACAAAATCGACCTCTCTGGCGTTTACCGAAATCTGTGCAGAGGTCGTCACGTTTTCTCTTGCAGGCATATCTTTTCCTCCTTAAATGCCAAATTGTTCATGGTTTTCCGCAATGGCTTTCTGGCGCTCCGCGGTGGAAAGGACGTACCGTCCCTTGTCGTCCCTTTTGTAGATGTCCGCTTTCGTCAGATTGCCAGAGCCTCCGGTGGGAGGCGGCGTTTCTGTCCGCGCTCCCTTCGTTTGTGTGGTGAAGACCAGCTTCGCGAAAGGCCCGGCGATCAGATCGTCCAGCGCCTTGGTGTCTTTTGGCTTGTCCCCATCCATTTCCAGTGCGGCCACCTCGTCCCGGCTCCCACGCATTGCCAGCTCCAGGTTATCGCCGGTGATGTTTTTGCTCTCATAGTAGGCTCTGACCGCCTTTTCCTTGGCCGCCCGCGCCTCCTTGTTGCTGATGTCCGCTCTGAGATCGTCAAGCTCCTTTTTGACCTTGTCGTGCTTGTCTTTCCAGCCGTCATCCTGCGCGGCCTTCAGATCGTCCTGCGCCGTTTTCAGCTGCTTCCGCAGATCGGCAGCCTCCTCGGCGTCTTTCTTTGCCTGCTTCAGGTCCTCTTTCAGGCCGTCCACAGTCTCCGTGTGTGCGTCGATGATGGTGTCCACCTGTTCCTCAGTGAGACCCATACCCTTCAAAAGTCTTCTGGTAAGTGCCATTTTGCTATCTCCTTTTCTTTGGCCCCGGTTCTTCGGGGACGATAGTGATATAAAAACCGCTTTTCTTCGCGGGATTTACCAATCAAAAAGCCACGGCCTTTCCGTCATGGCTTGATGGATTTTGTTTTACTCCTGTTTCATTTCGCTCTCGATTACATCGCGGTATTCCTGGGCGTGGTCCGCTACAGCCGGTTTCACAAAGGGCTGCGCCCGCTGGCCTGCCGTGTAATGCCAGTTCCCCAGCTTATCCTGGTATACCCAGGGCGTAGGCCGGCCGCCGGGATAATATTTGCCTGTCCCCAGCTCCACATAGGGTGCATACTCCACATTTGTTCCGATGTAAGCGGTCTTTTTCTGCTCATCCACCGTGTGCGTGATGCTGCCCCGCAGCGTTCCTCCGTATTCCTCCGCAACCGGCGCCAGATCCACGGCGTAGCCCTCGGCGATCATCCCGCAGGTCTCCAGCGCCCGCAGCGCCGCCTCTTCCAGCTCCTCCAAAACGGTCTCAGAGTTATCAACAAATTCAACGTTCATTGTTTGCTTTCCACCCGGCCCATTCCGCATAGCTCATGTTCTCAATGAGCACATTTCGTCCGGTCTCCGGGTCTCGTGCCCGTCTCTGGCCGCCCTGTTCATGTCCCTCCACCACGGCCTTGATGCGGCAGCGGCAGTTGTAAATCAGATGCGGCGGGCCAGAAGGATCGCCCGGGAACATCAGGCTGTATCCTCCTATCTCAAACGGTTCGTCCACGGCCACCACCTGCCCGTCCAGCTCTCCATGCTCGTGTCGGGTGCGGTTGTCCAGCGTGGCCACCCATTGGCGTTTTGTTTTTACGCCCATTTTCTCCGCCGCTGCGTAGCTGTCAGTACGCCCGGCGTTCTGCGCTCCGGTCACCGCCGTTCTGGCCGCCCGCAGTGCGCTGTTCCTGCTCATTTCCGGGATTCGTTCCTGCAGATCGTCTGCCATGGCCTTCAGGCTCTTCCCCTGCAGGATGCCGCTGGTTACGCTGGCGGCAATTTGCC
>CALYTU010000135.1 GCA_945487445.1 uncultured Clostridia bacterium
TGGTAACTGGTGCACACCGCGGCCCTTCCCGCAGGAAGGGCCGCGTTTTGCATAAAATGATCAATTTTAACCCGGGCTCATCAGGTCCTTGAGGCGGAAATAGCTCTCCGGGGACCGTTTGATGAAGGTGCTGTTGGTCATGGAAATCAGCAGGCAGGTGAGCAGGGCGAGCAGGGTGACAACGAGTAGGAAGCCGAGGAGCCGACGGCGCTGAGCCTGGTCCCCCTCTGTCAACCGGGCCAGGAAGACGAAGGTGGCGGCCAGATAGAGCAGGAGCAGAAAATCTCCGGTATAGCGCCAGAGAATCCCGGCCATTTCGGTGTCCGCAGCAACGATGAGCACGGCCAGCAGAAGCGGGAGCCAGACCAGCCACCCAGCCCTGCGTTCGCGCAGCAGGGGTCGGACGCGGCCGGCCCCGAGCAGCGTCCAGAGAAAGGGGAAGACAAGGAAGACGCCGCCAAACATGGGCTCGGCGATGGTCTTGCCCATGTAGACGGGGTTCGTGGCCGCCGCCCGCACAAAGGGAAAATGAAGCTCCACGTTGGGCAGGCGGAAGAGATAGGCGAAGAAGCCGTCCGGCAGGCGCATGAGCCGGAAGCCCCGGCGGGGCATGTCATTGGTGGTCAGGTTGTAGTTGGCGCCGAAGTCGAAGGGAGAGCCGAAGCGAATGGCGTTATAATACATGAGGGGAATGGCCACGGCCACATAGGGCAGGGCAAACACCAGTATCCGACGGACCGTAACCGCGCGGCGGTTCTCTTCCCGGACCAGGGGCCAAAAAACAGGAAGCGCCAGCATGGAGAAGGCCAAAAACTGGGGACGGCAGCCCGCGACCAGGGCGGCAAAGAGGCTACCCGCGGCAATGTACAGCCCGATTCCGCCGGGGCGTCCGGCGCTGCGGATCGGCGCAAAGCAAAGCCCATCCGGCGTGTACGCTTCGCCTGCACCGTGCAGGGCAAAGGTCCAGCGGTCCGCCGCCGAGAACCAGAACGCCAGCGCGAGCTGGACGAAAGCCAGTGAGAAATTGATAGGCACGATGTAGAAGCAGGGGTCCACCGCGTAGCAGAGCACGCCCGTACAATTTCCCATCAAAAGCGAGAGCAGCACATAGACCGGGAAGGGCGTCCGGGGAAAGTACCTGCGGATCAGCGCGCGCATGAGCGCGAAGGCGGCGATCACCGCCAGCGTCCCCGACAGGATCGCCACATAAATCGTCGACAGGTCGTTTCCGGTGAGCAAATAGTAGGGCAGATAGGTCAAAATCACCGGAACCACGCCGAAATAAACGTAAAGGTGGCCGTCGTAATAGGCGGTATCCCAGGCGTAGACAATCTCATTTTCCTGGAAGAGAGCCGTCCGCTCCGAAGGATCATAGGGGTTTTTCAGCTGCTCGAACAGCGCCATGATATCCCGCTGTTCGTCTGTGTCGATCCAGGTCCGGCCCTCGGCGAGCGCCCGCGCCAGTCGGGGATACTGATAATGGTGGGCAACATAAGGGCTGCTGGTCATCTGGACAAAGGTCCGGTTGCTCCGCGCCAGGCGGAACAGTGCGCCCGCGTTCACAGCCAGGATCATAAGCACGCACACGGCCTTGACCCACCGGCGGCGATTCCATATGCAGTTATCATACAGTACGGAGCCGGGCCGCAGCAGCCAGAGCAGGACACACAGCCCAAACAATCCCAAAAAGCGCATTGCGGAAAATCGGAAGGGCACGCTGCCGTTGATCTCCGCAGCCAGCAGCTTCCAGGTGCAGCCGGTCTCGAGAGCGGTGAGCAGAATTGACAGATCATGGACGTTACCGTAGCTGTTGAGCCCGAAATAGGAGCCCTTGTCATGCGAGGGCGTATAGCTGACGGTCCCGGCCTTGTAGGGAGCGGCGTTGCCGTCGTCTGAAATGGACACCGTGAAGCTGGTCGCCGCAGTGTTTCCGCCCTCATCCCGGACCTCGATCAAAATGTGACAGCGACGGATTTCCGTGTTCAGTGCGCGGAAGGTCAGCGTCAGGTACTTGGTTTCAGCAAGGTCTCCCGAAATCTCGGGCGCAGGCAGCGTGGTCCATTCCCCTCCCCTTCCGGTAAGCGCCTTCATGTTGAAGACCAATAACTCGCAGAGCAGGGCCAAAACCAGGGCCGCAGCAATGGGGAGCAGGACTTTGATCCGTTTACTCATGGTCCACCCCGGTCAGCTTGCGCTTGTAGTCCTCGGAAATGCCAATCAGACGGGCCTCGAAGTCCTGGCGGTCCTTCTGGCGCATGGTATGCAAGATCAGGCCTGCAAACAGGGATTGCAGGGCCGCGATGGCCACAAAACCGCAGGTGATCAGCGTGGGGAAGCGCTGAACCAGGCCAGTGTTGAAATACTCGGCCAAAACCGGGATGAAGAAGCCCACAGCGAGCGCAAACAGTACAGCCGCAATCAGGCTGAAATAGCCAAAGGGCTTGTAGCTCCGAAACAGCCTGCCCACCGTCCGAAGCACGCGGAAGCCGTCGGAATAGGTGTTCAGCTTGGAGACGCTGCCCTCCACCCGGTCACGGTAGTCAATGACCACGTTTTCGACATACATGTTTTTATCAATGGCGTGGATGGTCATTTCCGTCTCGATCTCAAAGCCCTTGGAAAGCACGGGGAAGCTCTTGACGAACTGGTAGTTAAAGGCGCGGTAGCCTGTCATTACGTCCTTGATGTCGCTGTGGAAGATGGTGTTGATGGAACCGCGGACCAGGGTGTTGCCGAAGTTGTGGAACGGGCGCTTGTTCTCCGTGAAATAAGTGGAAGAGAGCCGATCGCCCACCACCATATCCGCCTGCTTCTCCAAAACGGGCGCCACAAAGGCTGGAGCGCATTCCGCGGGATAGGTGTCGTCTCCGTCGACCATAACGTAGCATTCGGCGTCGATCTCGCGGAACATCCTGCGGATCACATGGCCCTTGCCCTGGCGATGCTCATGGCGGACTACTGCGCCGGCCTTTTCAGCCAGCTCGGCTGTCCCGTCCGTGGAGTTGTTGTCATATACATAGACCGTGCATTCCGGCAGCACGCGGCGGAAATCCGCCACGACCTTTGCAACGGTCTTCGCTTCATTGTAGCATGGAACCAAAACGGCAATCTTATCCATACCGGACCTTCTTTCATCCTATGCAGAGAAATGTGTACAGCTTAACTGTACCATGACACCGTCTTCTTGTCAATCAGAACCTTGCTTGAGTTTCCGCATTTTGAAGCAGAAAGTCAGTAATATCAACGGTTTGTGGGCTTGATCTGTAAACAATGGGAGAAGACCACAAGAATAGTGCTTTCAAGTGTTTGTAAAGCATTCGTCATGAAATATTGCGGAAACTCAAGGAACCTTGCGGCCCGCGCCCGAAAAAAGCAGGAATATCGTTGCAAAGCGCCGTGACTTATGATAAGATGAACGCGATGCGGAACGCGGCCGCCCGCCGGGCGGAACCCCCTTGAAACGGAGAGAGCTTTTCATGGAACAGCGTTTGAAATCATTTCTTCAGGGTATCTGTTCAGTATCCTGTCATTTCGAGGCGATTCATCGCCGAGAAATCC
>CALYTU010000136.1 GCA_945487445.1 uncultured Clostridia bacterium
GGCAGAACGGCTGGATGTCCGCCAACGACATCCGGGAGCTGGAAAACCTCGACCGCATCCCAGCGGAGGAAGGCGGCGATTTGTACCTCATCAATGGCAATATGCTCCCGCTCGTCCACGCCGGAGCTTTTGCAGATATCGATTCGGGAAAGGAGGAATCGAAACCCGATGAACAATCCGAAGAAGTTTTGGAAGTGGAGAAATCAGGCCGACGGAGAACCGGAAGCAAGGGTTCTTGAGCTGTACGGCACCATCGCTTCCGAGAGCTGGTTTGACGATGACGTCACGCCCCAGATGTTCCGAGACGAGCTGTTCTCCGGCGAGGGCGACGTGGTCATCTATCTGAACAGCCCCGGCGGCGACTGCATCGCAGCCAGCCAGATCTACACGATGCTCATGGATTATACCGGCAACGTCACCATCAAGATCGACGGCATTGCGGCCTCTGCTGCGTCCGTCATTGCGATGGCGGGCACATCCGTCCTGATGGCTCCCACGAGCCTCATGATGATCCATAATCCCATGACCTCAGCCTTCGGCAGCAAGGTCGAGATGGAAAAGGCCATTGAGATGCTGGAGGAGGTCAAGGAAAGCATCGTCAACGCCTACGAGCTCCGGACCGGGCTGTCCCGCGCACGGATCTCGCACCTCATGGACAGTGAGACATGGATGAACGCGAAACGGGCCATCGAGCTCGGCTTTGCGGACGGCATGCTCACAGACGAGAAGGTCACGGCAGAAATGCCCGCCTTCGAGTTTTCGGACCGGGCCGTAGAAGCTGCGCTGATCAACAAGATCACCGCCAAGACCCGGAAGAATACCCCGGTAAACGAGCAGGAACTGCAGCCGGAGCCTCAAGCGGCCCCGCAGCAGGAACCCGCACCCAAACATGGTCGTTCTGTCGCTGAGCTGATGGAGCGGCTCAATCTTTTGAAGAACTGAGGAGGATCAATACCATGACTATTATCGAACTTCGCAACAAGCGTGCCCAGAAGCTGGCGGCTGCCAAGGCGTTTCTGGAGTCCAACCGCAATGCCGACGGCTTCCTGTCCGAGGAGGACGATGCCGTTTACACCGGCATGGAAAACGACATCACCAACCTCGGCAAGGAGATCAGCCGCATGGAGCGTCTGGAGACGATGGATGCCGAGCTGTCCCGTCCGGTGAACACCCCCATCACGGAGAAGCCTGCAGCTACCAAGCCGATGGACACCAAGACTGGCCGTGCCTCTGACGCCTATAAAAAGGCGTTCTGGAACGTCACCCGCCATAAGGACTCCATGACCCCGGAGATGAAGAATGCTCTGCAGGAAGGCGTGGATTCTGAGGGCGGCTATCTCGTCCCTGACGAATTCGAGCACACCCTGGTGCAGGGCCTGAACGCTGCCACCGTGATCCGCGCCAACGCGCATGTCATCACGACCTCCAGCGGCCTGCACAAGATCCCCGTTGTCGCCTCTCACGGCTCTGCCGCGTGGATCGATGAGGAAGGTGCCTATACCGAAAGCGACGACGTCTTCGGTCAGGTGCAGCTGGATGCCCACAAGGTTGGCACCATCATCAAGGTCTCCGAGGAGCTCCTGAACGACGCCGCCTTTGATCTGGAAGGTTACATCTCTTCTGAATTTGCCCGCCGAATCGGTGACAAGGAGGAAGAGGCCTTCCTGAACGGCAACGGCTCCTCCAAGCCCACCGGCATCCTCAATGCCACGGGTGGCGGCGAGGTCGGCGTTACCGCTGCAAGCGCAACTGCCATCACCGCTGATGAGCTGATCGACCTGTACTTCAGCCTCAAGGCTCCGTACCGCAAGAACGCTGTCTGGGTGCTGAATGATACGACCGTCAAGCTCATCCGCAAGCTGAAGGACAGCAGCGGCCAGTACCTGTGGCAGCCCGCCCTCCGCGACGGCGATGTGCCCACGATCCTCGGCAGGCCCTACTTCACTTCCGCATATATGCCGGAAGCTGCTGCCGGTGCCAAGACCGTCATCTTCGGTGACCTGAACTACTACTGGATCGGCGACCGTCAGGGCATCACCTTCAAGCGCTTGAACGAGCTGTTCGCCGGTAACGGTCAGGTCGGCTTCCTTGCCTCCAAGCGTCTGGACGGAAAGACTGTCCTGCCGGAGGCCATCAAGGTTCTGCAGCAGAAAAGCACTGCCGCTTCCGGCAACTGATGACAGAAAGGAGGCTGCTGCATGGCACTGATTTCGCTTGATGAAGCCAAGATGTACCTCCGGGTGGATTCTGCGGATGAGGACGCTGTGATCAGCAGCCTTCTCTCCGCATCCTGCAATCTCTGCGCGGATGTCGCACGGCTGACTGCTGACCAGTGGGCCGACATTGATTCCGGCAAGGTCCGCTCCACACGCTATACCGATGCGGAGCTCCGCCACGTCCGGGAGACCATGAAGGTCGCCATCCTCTATGCGCTCGGCTATTTGTTTGAGCACCGGGAGGACGCCGACCACCATGATCTGACCCTGACGCTGCGGTCGCTCCTCTTCGGCATCCGGGAAGGAGCGATCTCATGAACATCTCTGGACTTCGGGTGCGGATTACCATCCAGAAGAATGAGACTGTGGTGGATAAGTACGGAAACCATAAATCCACATGGACTGACTTCTTCACCTGCTGGGCATCCGCCGTCACCGGCGGTCTCTCGGCCAGCGAAAAAGAATCCGCCGGTCACACCACGGAAGCAGACAAGCTGGATATCACCGTCCGCTATTCCACGGAGACGGCGGCGATTAATTCCAAACAGTACCGCGTTCTTCTGGCAGGCCGCATCTACAACATTCTGAGCATCGATGAAATGGGCTTCAAGCACAACAGTCGGAAGCTCCACACCCAGCTCACCGAGAGGTAACCGCCATGTCGAACCGAAAAGTAAAGATTGACGATCTGACCGACGTTGTGATGGAGAGCCTGATGGAATACAACGATCTGGCCGCCGACACCGTGAAAAAGGCGGTGAAGGCCGCTGGAACAACCGTCCGGAACGAAATCCGGCAGAACGCCCCGGAGCAGACCGGACGCTATGCCAAGTCGTGGACCAGCAAGACCACGGCGGAGTCCGCTACCTCCATGCAGGTGACGGTGTATTCGCCATCCCGGTATATGCTGGCCCACCTCTTAGAGCACGGCCATGCCAAACGCGGCGGTGGCCGGGTCCGGGCGATCCCGCATATCGCACCGGCGGAGGAAGTTGGCGCGGAGCAACTGGAGCAGGACATCCTGCGCGGCCTGAAGGAGTAAGTCATGACACACAATACACTGATGGAAATGCTGGAAGAGACCGCTCTTCCCATCGCCTATGATCACTTTGCGGAGGGTGAATCGCCCGATCCGCCCTTTATCTGCTTTCTGTATCCTGGCTCGGATAACTTTGCCGCTGACGGCAGGGTCTATCTGAAGATCTCCGAGGTGCATGTGGAACTGTACACCGACGAGAAGAATCCGGAGCTTGAAGCAACGCTCGAAGCTGTGCTGGACAGGCACGGCATTTTTTATGAGAAAACCGAAACCTGGATTG
>CALYTU010000137.1 GCA_945487445.1 uncultured Clostridia bacterium
TCCGACCGCTGATACATATTGTCAGCTACTTCATTCTCCACAGCGATCGTGTCAACGGAAATCATGCTGCCATCGACAAATTTTAGTTCAACACAGGCAGTATCCATATTGAACTCACAGGAAATCAAGCGCTCCATATTCGTCACCTCAAATCATCCCGAAGTGCTTCAATGCTTCCATAATCGCATTTTCCTTCTCAGGAGGGCATTGCGGCTGCTTGGCATCCTTGGACTTCAGCTTGTTGTAATTCTCTCGCTCAATGATACCGCACTTCTGCTTCACCTGTGCGATATACAGGCTGCTGACCTTCAGGCCGCTATGCTCCAGAACATACGCCTTGATCTCATCATAGGTTGCCTTTTTCTCTGCTGCTGTCAAATCCAGCTCATCCATATCCAACTCAACTTCAATATGCTGAGTCGATTTCAGTTTGGACAATAAACATACCGTCTCAACATGGAAGGTCCGGGGGAAGAGGTCGAAGGCCTCGGCGTGGGTGAGGGCGTAGTCTTTCTCACTCAGAAGTTTTACGTCCCGGGCGAGGGTGGCGGGGTCACAGGAGACATAGACAATCCGGGCCGGAGCCATGGACGCCATGGCGTTGACCACCTCCGGCGCCAGGCCCTTTCGCGGCGGGTCGACCACGATCACGTCTGGCTCCGTGCCTTCGGCGCGGAGCTTTTCCGCGGCCTCTCCCGCGTCGGCGCAGAAAAAGTCCACGTTCTTCACCCCGTTCCGGACGGCATTCGCCCTGGCGTCCTCAATTGCCTGTGGGACCACCTCCACACCCACGGCAGTTCCGGCACCCCGGGAAAGCACAAGCGTAATCGTCCCCGTGCCGCAATAGAAATCCAGCACCGTCTCCGTCCCGTGTAGGTCCGCCAGTTCCACCGCCTTGTCGTAGAGCCGCTGGGCCTGATCGTGATTGACCTGATAGAACGAATGAGGGGAGAGGCGGAAGGTGAAGCCGCAGAGCTCGTCTTCGATCTCATCGCGGCCCCAGAGGGTTTGCAGTTCATCGCCCAAAACAACGTTGGTATTCTTTTTGTTCACGCTGAGCATTACGGAAGTCAGCCCTTGAATCTCCCGTTGCAGCGCGTGGACAAGGCACTGCGCACGGGGAAGCTCTCTGCCGTTGACCACCAGACAGACCATGACCTGACCGGACACAGCCCCCTTCCGCACGTAGATATGGCGCAGAAGCCCTTTGCCAGTGGTCTCATCATAGACAGAGATCCGATTCTCCTCTGCCCAGCGGATCACCACGTCCCGAACCCGATCAAAAACCTCCGGCAAAATAGCGCAGCGCCGCACCGGAACGACCTCATGGGTGCGATTTTTATAGAAGCCCGCGACAGGCTTTCCGTTTTTCGCGGCAACAGGGTATTGCGCCTTATTCCGATAGCCGTTCATTCCGTCCGCGCCGGTTATTTTTACACAGGCAACTTCCTGATGCCCGATGCGGTTCAGCGCGTCCGTCACCTTTCGGGCCTTGAAGGCCAACTCCTCGGCATAGTCCATGTGGTGCAGCTGACAGCCGCCACAAAGCTTGGCCTCTGAACAGACCCTGGTAATCCGATGGGGAGAGCGTTCCAGAATGCGCTCAATTTTTCCGTGCGCGCTGTTTCTGCTGACATGGGTGATTTTGATTTCGCAGACCTCTCCCCGAATGGCGTTGGGAACGAAGACCGCGCAGCCTCCAATCCGGCAGATGCCCATACCCTCGGAGGAATATCCCGTGATTTCCGTCCGTTCGATTTGACCGACTTTCAGCATGATTGGCTCCTTTTGTTTCACGTGAAACATTTTTTCTCATTCTAACATAAATACCCGCAAGAGTAAACCTTGCGAAATCAGAATTTTTTTGCTATGATTTGGTTAAACACTGCAGTTCAGCCCACCGCGTATGGGCAGCACCGCATATTGTTGCGGCAATCCGGTATTCTCACGGCGAGAGAACGGATTCTTCGGCTTCGCTCAAAATGACGGGGTGGGGGAGGACGGAACTGTTACGGTTCAACACTCCAACGTGCTTTTTCATACAAAGCAGGAGGTGCTTGATGGACACCGATACACTTTTATCTTATACGCATTGTGAGCTCTGCCCACGCAGATGCGGCGCAGACAGGACGGCCGGGGAACGCGGCTTCTGCGGGATGCCGGCCTATCCTGTTGCGGCCCGGGCGGCGGCACACTATTGGGAGGAGCCTGTGATCTCCGGCGAATACGGCTCCGGAGCGGTTTTTTTCTCGGGCTGCACCCTGCGCTGTAAATTTTGCCAAAATTATGAAATCTCCACACAGAAGCACGGATTTGCCCTCGACAGCGCCCGGCTGCGGGAGATTTTCAAGCGCTTGATCGCGGACGGCTGTCACAATCTCAATCTGGTAACGCCCACCCACTTTTTGCCGGACATTCTTCCGGCTCTGGAGCAGAAGCTGCCCGTCCCGGTGGTTTACAACTGCGGCGGCTACGAACGGGTGGAGACAATCCGGGCGCTGGAGGGCAAGGTGGACGTCTGGCTGCCGGATATGAAGTATTCCGATGCAAAGCTGGCTCGTATACTCTCCGCGGCCCCGGACTACGTTGAGGTCGCCAAAGCGGCGATTCTGGAAATGTACCGTCAGACCGGGCCCTATGTCATGGAGAACGGGCTTCTCAAGCGGGGCGTACTGATTCGTCATTTGATTCTTCCGGGCCAGGTGGACAATTCCATCGGCGTTTTGGAATGGATTGCAGGTGCTTTTCCACGAGGCGCGGTTGCGGTCTCTCTCATGAGCCAGTATGTCCCCATGGGACCGGCAGCAAAGGTCCCGCCATTTGACCGTAGGATTACACGAGAGGAATATGACACGGTTCTCTCATGGCTCTACCTTTTCGGTCTCGACCGCGGCTTCATCCAGGACCCCGAAGCCGCCAGCGTGGAATATGTCCCGGCGTTTGACGGCTCCGGAATTCTTTGCACGGAGGTATCTGTTCAGTATCCTGTCATTTCGAGGCGATTCATCGCCGAGAAATCCGTATTATCTACGCAAAAAGGAACGGATTTCTCACTTCGTTCGAAATGACAGATGGGGCTACTGAATAGATACGCACGGAGACTGAAAAATGAAACCATGAAAGAAGAAAAGATGATTGTCTTGGGAAAATTGCGATCCTGGTGATCGGGTGAACGCAGCAAAACGCTGCATGGGCGATGCCGCCAAAAGGCATCGCATATTGTTCCGAGCGCAGCACTCCATGCAAGCGCGTGAAGCGCCAGCGCATGTTCCGTTTGCGTCAGCAAACGATTTCACCGCGTTTCAGATCGTGACCGCACCGGATTTGCCTGCGGCAAATTGTCCGCCGCGGCGGACCGGGCGCTCGATGAGCGTCCCTACGTCAGATTTGAAACGCTTTCGCCGCAGCTTGCGGCCGCCTTCAGATGTTAGGCTGCGTTCAACCGATCCCTGGGATTGCGATTTGCGCAATTTAATGATTTCGCACGTTGTAAAATGAAGTTGCGCATTTTCTGAAAATAAAAGGTCCATAGC
>CALYTU010000138.1 GCA_945487445.1 uncultured Clostridia bacterium
AACGGATTTCTCACTTCGTTCGAAATGACAGATGGGGCTACTGAATAGATACGATGCGGGATAAGAATCGCATTGTTTGGAAGCTTTTGAAAACAAATGTCCATATCGAACGGAACTTTTCATTCTTATCATTGACGAGGAGGTACGGAGATGGCGGGCAGATCGGCGGTTTTATTCCTGTTGGACGATACCTACCGCACCGGAAGCGAGCGGCCTTTGATGCTGCACCGTGTCCTGGGCGAGCCCTTGCTGCGCTGGCTGACGCACAGTTTGACGCAGGCGGGTGTGGACCGTTTTTTCCTGATCTGCACACCTGCCCTGTTGGAGCAGGCCAGGGATTGCTTCCCTGCCGACCCGGAGCTCACCGCCGTCTCGGACGAAAGCCCTGCGGATCGCCTCCACGTCTTCCTCTCCACCTCCCCGGACGACGAACGGGATGTGCTGGTGGTGACTGGGCCAGTCATCTACGCGCCCCTGCACCGGCGCCCCGGCGCGGAGCGGGCTGCGGCCTGCATGGTGGATCGGCTGGCACTGATGGCGGCGCTCGACGAAACCTCCCCCATCGGACACTTTCTGCGCCGGGCCGGAGAGCCGACCACCTGCGAGGACGGCTTCTTCTCCGTGACCGCGGCGGAGGATCTGCCCGCGATCGGAAAGCTCCTGACCCGGGAGCGCCTGCTGAGTCTGATCCGCACCGGTGCGGAGATCTGGGACCCTGACAACACTTATGTCGCGCCCGGTGTGGAAGTGGGCGCCGGAACCTCCCTGCTGCCGGGGACCGTCCTGCAGGGTAGGACCTCTGTGGGCCGGGGCTGCGTCATCGGCCCCAACACTCGGATCATTGACTCCGCCGTGGGAGATCACTGTACCGTGGAGCAATCCCGCGTGGACGGCGCGCAGCTGGGAGACTGCGTGCAGGTTGGACCCTTTGCCAATCTGCGCCCCGGCACCGTGATGGAAGCCAGATCCAAGGCCGGCGCATTTGTCGAGCTGAAAAACACCAGCGTCGGGACCGATACGAAAATCCCCCACCTGAGCTATCTGGGCGACGCCGCCGTCGGAACTGGGGCGAACGTGGGCTGCGGCACCGTGACGGCCAACTTTGACCGCGCGGAGAAGCACTACACCGTAATTGAAGACAACGCCTTTTTGGGCTGCAACTCCACCCTTGTCGCCCCAGTGAATGTGGGCAGGGGCGCCTATGTGGCCGCCGGGTCCGTGATCACCGAGGACGTCCCGCCGCAGGCGCTGGCCATCAGCCGCGCCCGCGAGCAGCTGAAAAAGGACTGGGCGCTCAAAAACAAGCTGCCCGAGCCCTGAGCGATCCATTCGAACATGAGCCCCGCGGAAGCGGAGCTGATGATATAAAAAGAAAAGCGATAGAAAAACAACGTGACCGAGAGGAGACAAATCATGATCGCAAACGGAAGACCAGTCAAGGTATTCAGCGGAAAAACCAGCCGTCCCCTGGCGGAGGATATCTGCCGGGAGCTGGGCATCGAGCTGAGCAACAACTCCCTGAGCACCTTTGCCGACGGAGAAATCTGCGTCTGGATGGAGGAGAGCGTCCGGGGCCAGGATTGCTTCATCGTGCAGTCTACCTGCAAGCCAGTCAACGACAATCTGATGTCCATTCTGATCAACATTGACGCCCTGCGCCGCGCTTCCGCCGGCCGGATCACCGCCGTGATCCCCTACTATGGCTACGCCCGCCAGGACCGCAAGGCAAAAGGACGTGACCCCATCACCTCAAAACTGGTCGCCAACATGCTCACCGCCGCCGGTGCTGACCGTGTGTTGACCATGGATCTGCATGCCGCCCAGATTCAGGGCTTCTTCGACATTCCCCTGGATCACCTTTCCGGCACGCCTCTGTTTGTTGATTACTACATGAAGAAGTTCGACCCCGAAGTTTATGACCACAGCAATTTCGTGGCCGTCTCTCCTGACGTGGGCTCCGTGACCCGCACCCGGAACTTTGCCCAGCGCGTCCACATGGATCTTGCCATCGTGGACAAGCGCCGTCCTAAGCCCAATGTCTCCGAGGTCATGAATGTCATCGGAGATGTGGAGGGCAAGACCTGCATTCTGCTCGACGACATCGTGGACACTGCCGGTTCCCTCTGCAACGCGGCCAAGGCTCTGATCGAGGTCGGGGGCGCCAAAGAGGTTTATGCCTGCGCTACCCACGGCGTGCTCTCCAACCGTGTCAACCAAGAAACCGGTGAGATCACCCGCGCCTGGGAGCGGATCGAGAACAGTGTCATCAAGGAACTGGTTCTGCTTGACACCATCCCCCTGCCCGAGGATTACGCCGGCACCAAGATCAAGATGCTCTCCGTGGCCCCCGTCTTCGCCAAGGCCATCCGGCACATCTACGACGAAACCTCCATCTCCGACTGCATCTTCGGGGCGAGATAAGACGACCGCCCTCCGGCGCAGCGCTATGGCGTCCGGGCAGCCCTCAGCGGGGCTGCCCGGACAAAAACCGGGAAGGGTAAGAGGAACTCTATGTATTTCAAGAAAACGACCCTCGACTGGATCATCGTTGGCCTGGGGAATCCCGGCTCGGAGTATGAGCGGACCAGGCACAATGTTGGCTTTCGGACAGTCGATCTGCTTGCAAAGCAGGCGGAAGTGAAAATCGACCGGGCCAAATTCCGCGCCCTGACCCGCTCGGCGAACCTTGCGGGGCAAAAGGTACTGCTGCTCAAGCCGGAAACCTATATGAACCGCTCCGGCGAGGCCGTACAGCTCGCCGCAATGTTCTACAAGGTCCCGATCTCACATATTCTGGTCCTGTCGGACGACATTTCCCTTCCCGTTGGGAAGATCCGCGTCCGTGCGGAGGGCTCCGCCGGCGGACACAACGGCTTGAAATCCATCATCGGTCAGTTGGACAGCCAGGACTTCCCCCGCGTCCGGATCGGCGTGGGTGCGAAGCCCCACCCCGACTACGACCTGGCCGACTGGGTGCTTTCCAATTTTACGCCCGAGGAGGAAATCCTTCTCATCCCCGCCATCGAGCACGCCGCCGCCGCCGTTTTGGAACTGATCCAAAACGGCCCGCAAAGCGCCGCAAGTCGATACAACGGCAAATAGCTTTCATACAGATATACCGCATATAACACGGAAAGGGCCTCCACTCCCTTTCCGCGATGCTGCGTTGCAGCGTTTTGAACGCCCCGCACGCATGGCGGAAGCCGAACTGTTTCATGCTATTCTCAGATAAAACCATTCAATATCTTTGCGGTCAGCTTTGTGCCATACATTGTTGTCGTCCTTGCCGGGCGTCAAGCCCGCCTGCGTCCTCCGCCTCGTCTGGCGCA
Organism: uncultured Clostridia bacterium; assembly: GCA_945487445.1. Lineage (GTDB taxonomy): Bacteria > Bacillota > Clostridia > Oscillospirales > Oscillospiraceae > JAFRPC01. The sequence goes on from CALYTU010000138.1 coordinate 3,330, forward strand.
AATCTGCCTCGCGTATTTTTTGGAAGCATTTTATCAGAGAATCTTATCAACCATTCATTCTTTCACAGTATCTATTCAGTAGCCCCATCTGTCATTTCGAACGAAGTGAGAAATCCGTTC
>CALYTU010000139.1 GCA_945487445.1 uncultured Clostridia bacterium
ATATTATCACACCGATGGCTTCCTACCAGGGGTCACATCATTTGACAACGCAGATCCTTCGCATTTTTTACAAGAACCTTTTTAATTTCTTTTCGACAGAAGTGCATTTTTTACAAAAAGCGGGACCGGCTCCCATCTGCAAAGCAGAACCGATTTCCAAAGGCTTTCGCCCCTCTGTCCGTTTATTCCCTCGCGCCGCGCAGGGTCACCGTCACAAGCTCGGGCTTGTTTTCAAGCCGCAGGGGGAAGGAGGAATTTCCCAGCCCCCGGCTCACGCACATGACCGTCTTGCCAAGGCGGTACATGCCGGCGGTGTATTTGGGCAAAAGCCCCTGCCCCGGGGCATAGATCGCGCCCACGCCCGGAAGCCGCCACTGACCCCCATGGGCGTGACCGGTCAGCACAAGATCCACCCCGGCCCGCTCATAATATTGCGCGTAGTGCGGCTTGTGGGAGAGCAGGATGTTCAGCTCGTCTGCAGATCGGTCCGCCATCAGGCGAAGCAGGGCGTCCGTCCTGCCCTGGTTGCAATCCACGCCCAGCAGGCGGAAGCTCTCCCCCATGCCCAGGGTCACAGCCTCGTTGCGCAGCACAACCACGCCCGCCGCCGCCAGCGCCCGGTAGAACTCCGTCTGCCGCCGCAGGCTCATGCGCTGCTCGTGGTTGCCGGTGACGTAATAGCAGGGGGCGATCCGCGCCAGCCGTCCGGCGCTGTTCAGCGCCCTGTCCAGATCGGTGTGGTAGCTGTCCATCAAATCCCCGGTGATGACCAGCAGATCCGGAAGCTGCGCCTCCGTCAGGGCAAGCAGACGGCAGTTGTCCCTGCCGAACTCCCGGTTGTGCAGGTCGGAGATCTGAGTAATGCGGAAGCCCTCCAGCGCGCCCTTCACCTTGGCGGAGCGAAAGGTATAATGGACGGCTGTCACTTCCGTATTCTGCCTGTGGAAGTAGGGAACAGCGGCTGCGGCAGCAGCCGTCCCCACGGCGGCCAGCGCCGCGACGGTCTTCCTGTTCATAAAATGGTCTCCTTTTTTACCGCGTGATGGGTCAGTCCGCCATTTTCAGATAGTCGGCGACCAGATAATCGACAACCAGACCGTAGGACCTGACCCCGGCCTCGTCAAAGGTCTTGATGTAGGCGTTGTTGACCGCCTGGGCGATCGTCTGGACCTCGCCTTCATACTGCTGATCGTACTCAACATGGAGGTCGATGTCGCGAAGAAGCTCGTCGGAGCAGTGCTCCCGGACCTTCCGGGCGGCAGCCGGGCTTTTATCATAGAGGGCTTCGTAGCAGTAGACAAAGGCGTTGTAATAGCCCGAATAACGGAACAGAGGAGTATCCGAGGCCTGGCATGCCAAAAAGCCCAGATAGTTTGCCTCGTCCTCGCGGGCAACAGCCAGACTGTGGCCCAACTCATGACAGATCGTAAAGGGCTGGGTCAGTCCGAAGGTTTCAGTGGAGACCCCGGCCTCACCGGTCAGGCACATGAACACTCCGGTGGACCCCATGTGGGCAAAGGCCTCGCTCACCAGCAGCGGCTTGACCTGCCGGACCGGCAGCTTGAAGCGGTCATTCTCCTCCGCCAGCCGCTCATATGCCGCTACGCCGGCGTCAGACAGCTCAGAGAACTCGGGCAGCACTACATTCCCGTCCTCGTCCCGCTTGACCGCAACGGAATAGAAGCTCGCCTCATCGGCGTACCACGAGGCTGCTTCCTGAAGCTGCTCGACGGTGTAATCTTTCACCTCCAGCCCCGTCTGCTCACCGATGGTCGGCGCGAAGCCGTTGAGGCCCCAGAGCCCCACGAACAACGTTATCAGCAGCACCGCCAGCTCCAGCAGGGCGCACAGAAACCCACGGCCCTTGCCATTTTTGATGGCGTAGAGCAACCCGCAGACAACGGCGATTACCAACAGCACCAGCAGGATCTCCCATACAGGAAAGGAAATCCAGCCAAAGACAACGCCAAGCACCTGCATGGCACCGCGGGAGAAATCAGAGTAGAATGAATACCAGAAGTCCGGCAGACACCTTGCCAGTACAACTGCCACAACGGTAACAGTCGCCATGATTGCGGCAGCAATCAAATGTCGCGTGGGCTTGAACATCACAAAACTCCTTTCCATAGATCGGGGACGGCGGAGCGTCCTCCGGGCGGAAGGCGCAGCCTGGAAGGCTGTCGGCCTTTTAAAACACAAGCAGGGACAAGCTGCTTGTCCCTGCTTGTTGCATCTCGGTTCAGCGTCCGCTCTTCTTCAGATTGCGGCGCACGACCAGAAGGCTAATTGCGGCAGCAAAGCAGACCGCAGTGATAATCCCCACCAGCAGCCAGTTGACTTCACCCAGTCCGCTGCTGACAAAGACGCCGGATTCCGCATCCTGCAGCTTGCTGAAAATTTGAATGGTGTCAAAGCAGAGGGCAAGAGCAATCAGAGCCAGGGACGCCATCAGCAGACCGGAACCCGCGCTGCTCTGTTCCTCCTTCGCCATGGGCCGCAGGCCCTCGCCGCGGAAGTCCAGGGCGTTGCCAAGGAAGATCGCGGCCACGACGAGAATCAGCATTTCGGGCAGCATGTAGGTGGCGTTGTAGCTCAGAGAGTAGAGAAGACCGGCCTTCGTCAGGCTAAACTGGGCCCACACCGTCCAGCCGGAAATCACATGGCAGAGATAGCGGAGAACCGCCACAAGGACCGAACCCATGGCCAGAGCGGTTGCCTGGCGCTTGCAGGGCTTGCGGAACACGCCGCCAAAGCCCAGCACGGCGAAGGCCACCAGGTAATCTGCAAGAACCAGCGTCGCGATAGACGCAAAATCCTTCGTGGGCAGATAGCCGATGTTCTTCGTGCCCAAGGCGAACTGGACAGCGCCGTAGGCAAAGCCCGTCAACAGACCCCAGCCTGTGCCATGCCGATAGGCGATGATGACCAGGGGCAGCATGGATGCCATGGTGACGGAGCCGCCATAGGGCATTTCCAGCAGCTTTGCCATGCCGAGCAGCGTGGCAATCGCGATCATCATTGCGCTCTCTGTCAGCTTTACGATCGTGCTGCTTCCGTTTTTGTTTTCCATTTGCATCTGTTTCCTCCTTCAAAAAATACCGACTGGCCCAGGCCGCCGGTATCTAGGAGAAAACACCCTTTTCCTACGACGGCATGGTCCGTATCAGGTTCACGGGTGAGGGCGCGATTCTCGCCCAGTCTCAGCCGGATCCGCCCGGCTCCCCGAAGAGTGGTTTTATTGTACTCCCGATCAGGCAAAATGTCAAGTACCGCCGCGGAAAAACGCTCACAGCACGTCTGCGTTGTCAAATGATGTGACCCCTGGTAGGAAGCCATCGGTGTGATAATAT
>CALYTU010000140.1 GCA_945487445.1 uncultured Clostridia bacterium
CGGATTTCTCACTTCGTTCGAAATGACAGATGGGGCTACTGAATAGATACCTTCCGAAAAAAATGTATCTGCATTTGAAAAATATTGTATTTTTGGGGGCGATTTTATCCCGCAGAGCATATTAAAATATACAGTATTCTCCGTATGAAAATACGATTTATACGAATATTTGATGAATCCAATTTTCTGATAAAGCGCTTCAAAAAGAATTGCGAGGCAGATTTGCGCCGGACGGGGCGGAGGACGCAGGCGGGCTTGACGCCCGGCAAGGACGACAACGATGTATGGCACAAAGCTGACCGCAAAGATATTGAATGGTTTTATCTGAGAATCGTATCAGTCAAAAATAAGTATGAAAAAGACATCCGGCGCGAATGCGGGACAAGTCCGCTTCCGCGCCGGTGTGATACTATGATCGGTTCAAACGCTTTCAAAAGAATTGCGAGGCAGATTTGCGCCGGACGGGGCGGAGGACGCAGGCGGGCCTGGCCTCCGGCAAGGATGACCATGCAGTATGGCACGAATCTGACCGCAAAGATAGCTGAGCTGCTTCAGCATGGTTTGTAACTCTTTGCGGGTCATCTTGATTGCTCCCTTGCTTTTGATGACTCCATTGTATACCGGATGCTGTCCCATAAACGGGATAGGTCCTCACTTTGAAACTAAACCCAAATCGTTTTTCTGTATCGTTGCAGGCCATACCCCACCTCGAACACAAAATATTCATCCGATAAACAGGCGTACCCGCTCAGCAGGCTGTCATTTCGAGGGAGCTTGCGACCGGGAAATCCGTACTTTTCCCGCAAAAGGGGCCGGTTTTCTCACTTCGTTCGAAATGACAGGAGGGGCCGGTGAACAGTTACGAACCGGCGCGCTTGCGCACCGGTTCGCGCGGCGCCGTTTTCGGATCGCATGAAACTCCCGTCATCGGTACTGCACGCGCAGGCCCTTGACGGAAAGGGGATTGACCTGGACGATAACCTTGTCGCCAACGGCACATTCGATATCCGTCACATCCACCACGGCGTGAACCATACCGATATGGCCCAGAACGCGGCACTTGTGGCCGTTGACTGTGACGAGAATCTTGTGGGGGAAGAAGATGTTCTTGACGTGGTGGAGAATGCCCATCAGGCTGTCGCGGAAGCGGAAGAGGTCGTTTTCCCGGTTCATGGAGAAGCCGTTGTACGAGCCAATGCCGATGACAGCGGTGCGCATCTGCTGCCTGGCCCGGAAGCCCGCGGCATACCCGACGGTCTGCCCCTTGGGAATCCAGCGCAGCTCCTCCACGGTGCATTCGGCATATCCGATCTTTTTGAGCCCCAGCTTTTCCTTGAAGGCCAGCCGACCCAGGAAGGCGGAGCCGATGCGCACGGCGTCCAAGTGCATTTCCGGGTGGCGGATGAAGGCATGGGAGTTGCAGCAATGCGCCATGCCGGTCTCGTAACCGGCCGCTCGCAGCTTTTCCAACAGGGCCGTAAATTCTTCAAACTGCTTTTTGGTGGCCTTTTCATTGGAGAAGGCACTGTGAAAATGTGTGAACATGCCGCCCACGGTCAGGTTCTTCATATACTCATAAACGGAGATGAGCTTGTCTACATCATCGGGCAGGAATCCATAACGGCCCATGCCGGTGTCAATGGCGATGTGGACCTCGGCCACGGTGGCGCGCTCAGCGGCGATCCCATTAATCGCCACGGCGGTCTCATAGCAGCCAACGGTCAGGATCACGCCAAGGTCCAGCAGCTCGTTGATCTCCGCGGGATCGGCGATGGAGCGCATCATAAGAATGGGCACATCGGGATAATTCTCCCGCAGAACCTCCGCCTCCCTCAGCTCCGTCACAGCAAAGTGATTGATCCCGTTTTCAAACAGGATGCGGGAGAAGGGGACAATGCCGATCCCGTAGCCGTTGCCCTTGAGCACGCCCCAGATGGGGACGGGTCCGGCGAAGGCACGGAGCGCCTGGATGTTTTGGATGAGCGCGTCCCGCTCGATGACATATGCTTTCATAACGATACCTCTGTATTTGAAATAGGGCGGGCGGGTTTACTTCCCGCGGTTCTTGATCCGGTAGAGCCTGGCGTGCATATGGCCGTAGGTATGGGTGGCCTTGTCGATTGTCTGATACCAGAAGCGGCTCAAAACCAGATCCATTTCGCCGACGAATTCTGTATAATCCCCATTGAAGCCCCGCTTGAATTTCACCAGACCGTAGAGCGGATGATCCTCTCCCACGTCGCCGGGGACGCCACGGAAGTCATAGACCCGGCAGCCCTTCTCCACTGCCCAGCGGATCATGTTCCACTGCAGGAGATAGTTGGGCATGTAGTTGCGGTCCTCGTTGGAGCTGGCGCCGTAGAGATACCAGACCTTGTCGCCGTACCAGATGGCCAGGGTTCCGGCAATGGCCTTGCGTCTGGTGGAACCGTCTTCCATCGGTTCGTCAATGAAGGCCATATAAAGCCGGGCGTGCTCACCCAGGTTGTCCAAAAGGTCGGAAAAATACTGGGGCGGACGGGTCACAAACCCGTCCCGAACACCGGTGGTCAGCATCAGGCGCCCGAATTCCGGGACCATCTCCTTGCCGCAGATTTCAACCCGGACGCCCTTGCGCTCGGCCAGGCGAATATTGTAGCGGGTCTTCTGGTGGAAAGAGGCCAGAAGCTCGTCCTCGCCCCGCCCGTTCAGATAGAGCCGGAAGACGTAGCGCGGCTGGATGTCCTCAAACTCCGCGCCGCCGGACTTGACGGCAAAGCCGGAGCGGATCATGTAGTCAGTGAAGGCCGTCTCAGAGGAGGGAATGTCCGGGTCGATCTTGATGACATAGGCCTTGAACTCCTTCGCAATCTCCTTTGCCCTTGCGAACAGCTCGTCCATGGTGGCGTAGTCGTCAATGTTACAAACAGGACCGCGGCTGGCGTACATCATGGCGCTGCGGGCACCGGGAAGCTTGGAGAAACCGGGCATGCGCCGGATCAGGAAGGACAGGGTGCCTTTGATCTTTCCGTCCTCGCCCCGGCAGGCAATGGCGCGCCACGTCCAGGCGGATTTCTGCTTTGCCCAGTAGGAGCTCTGGGCAAAATTTCCCTTTGGATGGCCCTGCACAAAGGCCTCATATTCAGCTAAGGTTTTTTCGTTGATAATCTCTGTCATGATGCAGGCACAATCTCCCTTATACATATATTTCTGATATAGTATCACAAACCGCACCGCTTTGCAAGAACTTCCTTTCCAAAACAGGCAGACCAGGTCTGCGTTGGTAACTGTTCAGCTCATACTGAACTGAAATACAGGAGTTGAGGACTGAAAGA
>CALYTU010000141.1 GCA_945487445.1 uncultured Clostridia bacterium
GCGGCGAACACAAGCAGTTCCTGATCGACACCAACATCGGCAAGACGTCCTGGGCCGAGTGGAAGGAATGGATCGAGGCCAGTACGGACGATTTGCCGGAGTTTCAAAACATCTCTGAGATTTGGGGCAAGCGTCCCGCCCTTTCGCCGGAGCTGATCCCCGGAATTCTCCGCAAGGGACGGAAAATGATGATCGTCGGCGCGTCCAAAACCGGCAAATCCATGCTGCTCTCCGAGCTGGCAATAGCCATTGCAGAAGGAACGCCCTGGCTGGGCCGTCTCTGCGCCAAGGGTAGGGTTCTGTACGTCAACCTGGAAATACCCGAGGACACCTTCTGGAACCGGATCATAGACATTTATGAAGCCCTCGGCCTGACCGCCGGGAGCAATCTGACGGTCTGGAACCTCCGCGGCTATGCTACACAGATGGACAAGCTGACGCCCAAGCTGATCCGTCGCGCCAGGAAGATCAATCCCGAGGTCGTGATTATCGACCCCATCTATAAGGTCCTCACCGGCGACGAAAACAGCGCGGAGCAGATGGCCCGCTTCTGTAACGAGTTTGACAAGCTCTGCACCCAGCTCGGCGCATCGACGATCTATTGCCATCACCACAGCAAGGGCGCCCAAGGCGGCAAGAACAGTATGGACCGGGCCTCCGGCTCCGGCGTCTTCGCCCGGGACGCGGACGCGCTGCTGGATATGACGCAGCTCAACCTTACCGAGGCCGTTATTACGCAGGAGAAGAATAAAGCTGTCTGTAAATACCTTCTGTCCCTACTGCAGCAGGCCGTCCCTATTGACTGGCAGGAGCTTGTCAGCCAGGATGACGCGCTGAGCCGCGCCAGAATGGAGGAGATCTGCAGGCAGCGAATTGCCGATCAGAACCAGGTTTCACGGATTATTGCCAACGCCGAAGCAGCCGTGGAGGAAATGATTGCCGTTCGCGTGGAGGGCACGCTCCGGGAGTTCCCCCGCTTCAAGCCGATTGACGTGTGGTTCCAGTACCCGCTTCACTACATGGATGAAACCGGAATCTTGGGAGATTTACAACTGCCTGAAGATCGACCGCCGCGGGGGCCGGGCAGAGGAAACAGTCCGAAAGAAACGCCTGAGCAGAAGCAAGAGCGGGAGAACAAAAGTTTTGAAACGGCTTTCAATTCTCTCCTGGAACCAGGAAAAAACACGGTATCGGTAAAGAGCCTGATGGAGTATTACAATGTTGCAGACGCAAGACCCATCGTGAGGAAGGTAGATAAAAACGAGAACTTTTTCATTACAGCAAAAACAGAAAATGGGCTCGTTGGTCGAAAATAGTGGTGTACCAAAAAACGTTTTTTGGTAGAGAAGGGTAAAAAAACTACTACTACCAAAAAACGTTTTATGGTGTACCAAAAAACGTTTTTTGGTAGAGGTAGCAATCCCCCCTATAACCCCTATAGGTAAGGGGCTTGCGCCCCCTTCCCTATACCTATCGGCAGGGAAGGGGGCAGCCCCTCACCCCAAAAAGGCATACGAAAAAGACGCGAAAGCAGAAAGGAAAATCAAAATGATGCACGTCAGCGAACTACTCGAAATCTTGGAGCAGTTGCCCAAGGACGCCCCCGTCTGTGTCGTAGAGGGCGACGATTACGAAAACAAGAAGACCGTGCTTTCTCCGTACCTGTCTTCCGAAGGTGCGTGCGTGATTCAGTTTTGGAACTGAAGGAGGCAGGATATGCAAATCAAATTCTTTATCCCCATGCAGATCCCAAACGTCACCCAGCAGACGCACAAGATCACCACCGTCAACGGCAGGCCCCGGATCTATGAGCCCGCGGAGCTTCGGGCCGCACGGCAGCTATTCCGGGATCATCTGGCGAAGTTCCGCCCGGACAGGCCCCTGGAGGGACCGGTGGAGCTGTCGGTCTATTGGTGCTATCCGGCCACGAAAACGCACCCCGCCGGCACCTGGAAGACCACGAAGCCCGATACCGACAACCTGATCAAGCTGGTGAAGGACGAAATGACCCGCCTGGGCTTCTGGAAGGATGACGCTCAGGTCTGCTCGGAGCTGCTGAATAAGCTCTATGACAGAGTCCCCGGTGTCGGGATCGTGGTTTCGCAGCTTGGGAAGTACATTCTCGATGACCTGGACGGAGAGGAGGTCTGACAATGCCTGATTTATCTGGCCTGGCCTCCGCGGAGCAGATCGAGCAGCTGGAGGATCTGGCCTTCAACGGTGCCGAGATGCCGAAGGGACTGCACTTTCCGGAGCAGCTGCTCTTTCTCCGCTTCCGCTTCCTCTACGCCTACGCCCGGCAGATTCAAATGGACCCCGCCCAGGGCAGGCGCGAGAAGGAAGAGATCGTCACTGAGTACCTCGGCCACCTGACAAATCACATTCTGTACCTTGGCTGCAACGAACTGTGGAAGAACGCCGAGGCGGCGGCAAACGCCATCCGCAAAGACCCGGAGCTATACAACAACGACAAGGTCCGCGCTCTGATGATTGCCATCTATGGCAAGGCGGACAGAAAGGATTTTGACGAACATGGACAAAACCTGTAAGCATGAATACGAGGAATTCTGCGTAAACGCCGACTGCCCCATGTGCGCAGATTTCTGCCCGGTGTCGCAGTATCCTGGCGTGTGCAGGTTTGAGGACCGGGAGATAGAGAACAAGTGCAGCAACAATAAGACGGATACCGAGGCGCAGAGAGAGGAGAATGGTGATGCTTGATATTGATACTTTCGGAAAGGTGATTGACGGTTTTCTCAGTGACAATCATGTGCAAATGATGATCGATATCCCGGAAGGAACGCTCGACGTGAACCTGACGGACAACACAAATCTGGGCGGTGTCGTTCAATTCTACCTTCTCCTGAACGCTATCCCGGCCGCGATTAAGAACATGGCTTCTTTTTGGCAAGAACAAGAAGTTGACGCCGAACAGCTGGCTGCTGCGCTTGCAGACCTTGTTCAAGGAGAAATCAAAGCAGCCATCGAATCCACAAGGCAGGAGGACGAAACGCATGATCAACCGAACCCGTAAGCTCCGGCAGGACGTCCAGCGCCTGCTCCGGGAGGATTACCCCCAGCGGAAGGAGCAGCTGCGCACTCTGCCGGAACGGATCGCTACAGAGCGCGCACGCCTGACCTCCATCCGCTCCGCATCTGCCGAGAGCGCCATGTCTCAAGGCGGCGGTAACGTCCGGCAGGAACGGGACACCGCCATTCTGGTGGAAATTGAGAGGCTTACCGTGGAGCTGGATCTGGCACGTTTGGAGGTCC
>CALYTU010000142.1 GCA_945487445.1 uncultured Clostridia bacterium
TCCGTCATTTTGCCGAATCCTCCTGCCCGCAAAATGGTTTGGGCTGAACTGTTACAAATAAACATCGTGAGCATAGGTGGGAAAAAGAAAAACGGTATGAGGAATTTTCCTCATACCGTTTTTGTGTATTAGTAGTTTGGTGTGACTTGAACAGATACACCGTAATAGTGATTACCACTACCACCCGTTTTAAATATAACAGAACCTGTCAATGCAGTAGCACAAGGGGACGGTCCTTTTGTGCTTACAATTTGCGTACGATCCCGAAGAGGATTCCTGTCAAGCGGCAGATTTGACGGATTGACAGGCCCGCATTCTTCAACTCCGGGATGTATTTCCCGGGGAACGCTGAGACGATCGCTGCAGCGTTTTTCAGCTTCGCTGCGCCAACGAGCTTGCATAATTGATTGCAGGCTGTCTTATCGATGAGCCTCGATGGGATGTCGTCCATTTCTTTCGTGCCGTTCGTGCCATGATCATCACCGTTCAAATCATATCATTTTTGCCGATATTTTCAACACAAAAGGACCGTCCCCGTGTGTCAAGGACCGTCCCCGTGTGTCGGTTTTACACCACACATACGCAACGATTAACGTGGAGAAACAGCTCTTGCGTTTTCTCCCCCTATGTGATAAACTGAACATAATACATAACTAGGAGGTTTTTCAATGACCATTCTTGTCACCGGAGGAGCAGGATATATCGGCTCCCATACCTGCGTGGAGCTGTTGCAAAACGGCTACGATGTCATCATCGCCGACAATTTTGACAATTCCAGTCCCGACGTGCCCGAGCGCATCGCACGGATCACCGGCAAGACCCCCAAGGTCTACGCCATTGACGTATCCGACGGCCCAGCGCTGGAGCGGGTCTTTACCGAGAACGCCATCGACGCTGTGATCCACTTCGCCGGCCTGAAGGCTGTGGGTGAAAGCTGCCGAATTCCTCTGCGCTATTACCGTAACAATCTGGACACCACCCTGACGCTTCTGGAGACCATGGAGCGCCACGGCTGCGCGAGGATCGTCTTCTCCTCCTCCGCCACGGTCTATGGTCCCAAAAACGGGTGTCCCTACACGGAGGATATGGATACCTCCGCCACGAACCCATATGGCTGGACCAAGGTGATGATCGAGCAGATCCTGCGCGATTACTGCGCGGCCAACTCCGGCTTCTCCGCTGTCCTGCTGCGGTACTTCAACCCCATCGGCGCCCATGCGTCCGGCCTTCTGGGAGACGATCCTAACGGCATCCCCAACAACCTCATGCCCTATGTCGCCCGGGTTGCGGCCGGCCAACTCCCCAAGCTCACCGTTTTCGGCAACGACTATCCCACGCGCGACGGCACCTGCCTGCGGGATTACCTCCATGTGGTGGATCTGGCCAAGGGTCATCTCTCCGCGCTGGAGTACGCCGCTGCCCACACCGGAGCGGAGGCCTTCAATCTGGGCACCGGCGACGGCGTCTCCGTGCTGGAGCTGGTCCACGCCTTCCGGAAGGTCAACGGCGTGGAGGTGCCCTACGTCATCGGAGACCGCCGGGACGGCGATCTGGCCGAGGTCTATGCCAACCCCACCCGTGCCAATGACGCGCTTCACTGGCGTGCGGAAAAGTCGGTGGATGACATGTGCCGGGACGCCTGGCACTTCATCCAAACCCGGGTGGCCGAGGGCTGATGGCGCGCGGACAGGTCTGCCTGCGCCGGGGCGAGGACCGGGAGCTCCGGGCGGGGAAGCTCTGGGTCTATGACAATGAGATCGACTGGGAGGACGACTTCTGCCGGGACGGCGACGTGGTGGAGGTCCTGGACAGCCGCCTGAGCTTTGTGGCCCTTGGCTTTTTCAACGCCCGTTCCAGAATCACTGTTCGAGTCCTGACCCGGGACAGGAATGAGACGGTGGACGCGGCCTTTTTCCGCCGCCGTCTCCAGGCTGCCTGGGACTACCGCCGGGCCATGGGCTTTTCCAACGCCTGCCGGGTGGTCTTCGGGGAGTCTGACGGCCTGCCCGGGCTGACGGTGGATAAGTTCGGGGATTACCTCTCCGTCCAGATTCTGAGCCTCGGTATGGACCGGATCAAGAACGAGCTGGTTTCAGCACTGGTTGACATCATCGGGCCGAAGGGGATCTACGAGCGGGACGACGTACCTGTGCGGGAGAAAGAGGGCCTGCCCCAGACCACCGGCGTTCTCTACGGAGAGGTTCCCCCGCTGGTGGAGATTCTGGAGCATGAGGCCCGGATGCTGGTGGATATTCCCGGCGGCCAGAAGACCGGCCACTTTCTGGATCAGCAGGAGAACCGGGGCCGTATCAAGCCCTACTGCCCGGGCCGGTCTGTGCTGGACCTCTGCTCCCACACCGGGGGCTTCGCCATCCACGCGGCCCTCTACGGGGCGGCCTCCGTGGAGGCTGTGGACGTGTCCGAGTCCGCCCTCGAGATGCTTCGCCGCAACGCTGCCCTGAACGGCGTGGAGGAAAAGATCGTTCCCAATGCCGCCAATGTCTTCGACCTGATGAAGGCCTATGACGAGAGGGGGAAGCGTTTCGATACTGTCATTTGCGACCCGCCGGCCTTTGCCAAGAGCAAGAAGGCTCTGGAAGCCGCCTACCGGGGCTATAAGGAACTGAATTTGCGCTGTATGCACGTCACAGCGCCCGGTGGCTTTCTGATTACCTGCTCCTGCTCCCAGTTCATGACGCCGGAGCTGTTTTTGCAGATGCTTCGCGACGCTGCCGCCGACTCCGGCCGCACGGTCCGCCTGCTGGAGTCCCTTGTCCAGTCCCGGGACCACCCTGCGGCCCTCAACGCCGAGCAAAGTCTGTATTTGAAGGGCTATATTTTGCAGGTGATTTAGCAAGACAAAGAATAACCAGAAGAAAACGGGACTGTTCCGCGTGTCATCCGACACACGGAACAGTCCCGCATTCGAAAGCCT
>CALYTU010000143.1 GCA_945487445.1 uncultured Clostridia bacterium
ATGTTGTATGCCAAAACCATCAGTTTTTACTCAGGTCCTCACTTTGCGACTAACACTTTTCAAATAACAACCAACACAGGAGGTACGAACAATGAGTCGTGTATTAGTCATCGGCTGCGGCGGCGTTGCCAACGTGGCCATTCGCAAGTGCTGCATGCTGCCGGAGGTCTTCTCCGAGCTGTGCATCGCCAGCCGCACGAAGTCTAAATGCGACGCCCTGGCGGCCGAGCTGAAGGACAAAACCACCACGAAGATCACCACCGTCCAGGTCAACGCGGACAGCGTGGAGGAACTTTGCGCCCTCATCAAGGCATATCAGCCCGATCTGGTCATGAACATCGCTCTGCCCTATCAGGATCTGACCGTCATGGACGCCTGTTTGGCCTGCGGCGTCAACTATATGGACACCGCCAACTATGAGCCTGAGGACACCGACGACCCCGCATGGCGCAAGGTGTACGACAAGCGCTGCAAGGAGCAGGGCTTCTCGGCCTACTTCGATTACAGCTGGCAGTGGGCCTACCGCGAGCGTTTCGAGAAGGCCGGTCTCACAGCCCTGCTCGGCTGCGGCTTCGATCCCGGCGTGTCTCAAGCCTACTGCGCCTACGCCAAGAAGCATGAGTTCGACGAGATTGACACCATCGACATTCTGGACTGCAACGGCGGCGATCACGGCTATCCCTTCGCCACCAACTTCAATCCCGAGGTCAATCTCCGCGAGGTATCTGCCCCGGGCTCCTATTGGGAGAACGGCCACTGGGTCGAAATCCCCGCCATGTCCATCAAGCGGGAATACAACTTCGATCAGGTTGGTCAAAAGGACATGTACCTGCTCCACCACGAGGAGATCGAGTCTCTGGCGCAGAATATCCCCGAGGTCAAGCGCATTCGCTTCTTTATGACCTTCGGGCAGAGCTATCTGACCCACATGCGCTGCCTGGAGAACGTGGGCATGCTCTCCACCACCCCCATCAACTTTGAGGGCCACGAGATCGTCCCCATCAAGTTCCTGAAGGCCCTGCTGCCCGATCCCGCCAGCCTCGGCCCCCGCACGCACGGTAAGACCAACATCGGCTGTATTTTCACCGGCAAAAAAGACGGCAAGCAGAAAACCTACTATATCTACAACGTCTGCGATCATGAGAAATGCTATCAGGAGGTCGCCAGCCAGGCCGTGTCCTACACCACCGGCGTTCCCGCCATGTGCGGCGCGCTCATGATGCTCACCGGTAAGTGGACTACCCCGGGCGTTCACACCGTCGAGGAGTTTGACCCCGATCCCTTCCTGGCCGCTCTGGACAAATACGGCCTGCCCAAGTCCGAGTCCTACGACCCGGTTCTGGTGCCGTGACGGCCGATACCCGCGCCCCCTTCGCCGCCCTGCGTGGCAGGACACCCGAAGACCTCTTCGGACGCCTTGCCACGCCCTGTTACATTCTGGACGAGGCCGCCCTGCGGCGAAACGGGGAAATCCTGGCGGGCGTGGCCGCCCGGTCGGGCTGCCGCTTTCTGCTGGCCCAGAAGGCCTTTTCCAACTATGACTGCTACCCCGTTCTGGCCCCCTATCTGGCCGGGACCGAGGCCAGCGGCCTCTTCGAGGCCCGGCTGGGCTGGGAGACCCTGCCCGAGAAGGAGGTCCACGTCTTTTGCGGGGCCTACCGGGAGGAGGACTTTGCCGAGCTGATGCGCTACGCGGGCCACATCGTCTTCAATTCTCCGGCCCAGCTTGCCAAATTCGGACCCCGGGCAAAAGCAGCGGGCAAACGTCTGGGCCTGCGGATCAACCCCGAATGCTCCACCCAGAAGGGCCACGCCATCTATGATCCCTGTGCTCCCGGCAGCCGCCTGGGAACGACAAGGGATCAATGGGACCGACACATGACGCCGGAATTGGTCGGTCTGCTGGACGGGCTCCACTTCCACACGCTCTGCGAGCAGGATTCCGACGCCCTCGAAATCACGCTGGAAGCTGTTGCGCAGCAGTTCGGCGACCTGCTGCCCCGGATGCAATGGCTGAATATGGGCGGCGGCCACCACATCACCCGTCCCGGCTACGACATTGCGCGTCTGGAACGATGCATCCGCCGTGCCCGGCACAACTGGGGCGTAACGGTCTACCTGGAACCCGGCGAGGCGTGGGCGCTGAACGCAGGCTTTCTGGCCAGCCGCGTCCTGGATGTGACGGAAAACGGGGACGTGAAAAACGCGATTTTGGACTGCTCCGCGGCCTGCCACATGCCGGATGTGATCGAGATGCCGTACCAACCGCCCGTCTATGGGGCCGTAGCGGAGGCCATTGACTGCCTGCCCGAGGAATCAGCATCCCAAATCTGTCATTCTGAGCAGAGCGAAGAATCCGTCCTCCCCGCATCGGAGAATCCGGATTGCCACGGCCAGTGTGCGGCGCCTGTTCCGAATGACAAAACGGAGCAGAAGGAAACGGATCCTTCGACTCCGCTGCGCTCCGCTCAGGATGACAGGTCGAACGTTTACCGGCTCGGCGGGCCGTCCTGCCTGTCCGGAGACGTGATCGGGGACTATTGCTTCGACCACGCGCTGCGGGAAGGGGAACTGCTCCTCTTCGGGGACCTGGCGATCTACTCCACCTGCAAGAACAACACCTTCAACGGCATGCCCTTGCCACAGATCTTCCGCCGCCGGGAAGACGGCGCGCTGGAACAGCTGACCAGCTTCGGCTACGCGGATTTCAAATATCGACTGGGCCGATGAAGCATTCTGTGCCTCCGCAACGCTTTTCCCCTATGTTGTCCTGAGCGGAGCGCAGCGAAGTCGATGGACCCGTCCTCCCTTTCTCGCTACCCATACGTCGTC
>CALYTU010000144.1 GCA_945487445.1 uncultured Clostridia bacterium
TCACTCTTGGATACAAGATCTTGTAGCAGGTCCTCACTTTGCAACTATACCCAACTGAAAAAGCGGCACAACATCCAGACGTTCAGGGAGATTGTCGCTTTCACGGAGGGCATAAAACTGGATGAAATGCAAAATGCAACGGAGGTCGGCAAACGTCCGTATCAAAAGCTTATGGCTGCACTGACCGGCGCCGCGGTTGGCACGTTCGTCCTCGCCGGAATGGTGTGGCTTGTGCACATTCTGTAAACATTTTCATCTAACCTACCGTAGGGAACCCGGCTTGCTGCGCAAGGGCGGGTTCCCTTTTTGCCGGATGATACCGTTCATTCCAAAGGAAAACAGCTGCTCACGCGCTTCGGCCTTCCGGGTGCGGCGCTCTGTGAAACCAGCCTTTCCGGAAGCCTCTTCGTTGACAAATACAGCGAGATGTGATACCTTAGGAAAGGGTGAGTGATATGCCAAACAATGAACTGACAGGGAAGTACGCTTCGGGCCGCGCTGCCCGGAAGCGTATTTCCTGTACGCCCTCCGTGATCGCACTGGGGTTTTTCGATGGCGTTCATTTTGGGCACGGAGATCTGCTGGAACGGACGGCGTCGGTAGCCACGGCCTACGGCTGGCAGTCCGCCGCCCTCACCTTTGACCGGAGCCCCGGCAAGGACGGCAGGCTGCTGACCACCGTGGAGGATCGGGTCCGGCTGATCCGGAGCCTCTACGGCATTGATGAGGTCATCGTCCTGCCCTTCACCGAGGAGTTTATGCACCTGCCCTGGGACGCCTTTTTGGAGGCCCTGGTCCGGGACTACGGCGCTTCCCATCTGGTCTGCGGCTGGGACTACCGTTTCGGCTATCGGGGCAGGGGAACTCCGGCAATGCTGGGCCAGTGGTGCCAGACCGCCGGCCTCGGCTGCGATGTCATTGAACCCCGCGTCATTGACGGCGTGACCGTCTCCTCGACCCATCTCAAGACGCTGATTGAGACGGGGCAGACCGAGTCGGCCATCCGTTTTTACGGTCATCCCCACACGCTCACAGGCATCGTCCGGCCGGGCCGCCATCTTGGGCATACGTTGGGATTCCCGACAGCCAATCTTCTTCCCCCGCCGGAGCTGGTTCTGCCAATGGACGGCGTGTACGCGGTTTGCGGAACCGTCGAAGGACGAACCTATCCCGGCGTCTGCAACGTGGGGACCAATCCCACCGTGGGCGGAAGCTGCCGCACGGTGGAGACCTGGCTGGCAGATTTTGAAGGGGACCTCTACGGCAAGACTCTGACCGTGAACTTCCACCGGTTCCTTCGCGCGGAGCGGCGCTTTCCGGATCTGGCAGCCCTCCGCCTCCAGGTGGAACGGGACCGAACTGAGGCACTGGCGTTTTTTGCCGCGAGAAAAAGCATTGAAGCACCCTGTCACCCATCGGCCAAATCCAGCTGATAACCAGATTCTCGATTTGAAGGAGGATTTCACGATGACCAACCCGTATTTCCCCGAGATTCACGGCATATTCGGCTTCGGCTGCATGCGCTTTCCCAAGGCCGGAGACGAAATCGACCGGGCACAGGTCTGCCAAATGGTGGATGCCTTTCTGGAGGCCGGGCTCAACTACTTTGACACTGCCCACGGCTATCACAGCGGCCTGAGCGAGCCAACGCTGAAAGCCTGTCTCACCTCCCGTTATCCCAGGGATCGCTTCCTGCTGACGGACAAGCTCACTGACGAGTTTTTCAAATCCGAGGAGGAGATCAGACCCTTTTTCGAATCCCAGCTCGAGGCCTGCGGGGTGGACTATTTTGACTTTTACCTGATGCACGCGCAGAATATCCGCAACTTTGAACACTTCAAGGCCTGCCGGGCCTATGAAACCGCCTTCGCCCTCAAGGCCGAGGGAAAGATCCGCCATGTGGGTATTTCCTTCCACGACACGGCGGAAAATCTGGACAAGATCCTCAACGCCTATCCCGAGATCGAGGTGGTCCAGATACAGTTTAACTACCTGGACGACGGCGACCCGGCAGTGGACTCCCGCCGGGTCTTTGAGACCTGCGTGAAGCACAACAAGCCCGTTATCGTCATGGAGCCCATCAAGGGCGGCACACTGACCAATCTGCCGGAGGAGTGCCTTGCCCTCTGCCGCGAAGCGGACAGGTCCCCCGCCGAGCTGGCGCTGCGCTATGCCGCCTCTCCCGAACAAATGTGCATGGTCCTGTCCGGTATGAGTTCATTGGAGCAGGTCAAAGAAAACGTCAGCTTCATGGCCGAGGCAATGCCGCTCGACGCCGCAGAACTGGACGCGGTGGAGCGCATCCGCATCCATCTGCGGAGCTTGAAGCTCATCGGCTGCACCGGCTGCCGTTACTGCGTGGACGGCTGCCCCATGGGCATTCTCATCCCCGATATGTTCCAGGCATTGGATTTCCGAAACGAAAAGCACGATTGGAACCAGGACCGCTACTACCGCCGGGTCCTCACCGTGGACCACGGCGCCGCCTCCGCCTGCATCGGCTGCGGTGCCTGCGAAATGAGCTGCCCGCAAAATTTGCCGATTCGCGACTACCTGGCTCAGATCGCTGACCGATTCGAGCCCTGGCTGAAAAAGGAAGAAGACAGTGATTGAAGGAAAAGCGAAAAAATAGGTATCTATTCAGTAGCCCCATCTGTCATCTCGAACGAAGTGAGAAATCCGTTC
>CALYTU010000145.1 GCA_945487445.1 uncultured Clostridia bacterium
AGGGCTCCTGTCTTCTATTTTCTGGGGTTCACATCATTTTAGCACATACAAAATTGCAAAAATTATTAATTTTTTTGTTCCGTTGAAAAATCCGTTCGGATTCATTATAATAAACAAACAAGCAAGCAAGCAAAAAAGCGTTCCCTCTGCGCCGCCGCAGGGGACAAGCACATGAAGACGGAGGTGCGTGATGAACAACTACAGCGTTCCGCTCAAGCAGCTGGTGGAGGAGTTCAACCTTGCCATAGCATATCAGGCAACGGATTATGACGAGATCCGGGTGATGGTGGACGAGGTTTCTCGTCCCGGCCTGCCGTTGACAGGCTTTTTTGTACACTTCGAGGCCCTCCGCGTGGAGGTTTTGGGTTATGTGGAAATGACCTTTCTGGAGAACCATACGCCGTCCCAGCGGCTTGAAATTTTTGACCGTCTCTTTGCCTACAAAATTCCGGCGCTGGTTATCTCCCGCGGACAGCGGCCTCATCCTGAGTGCATTGAAATGGCAAAAAAACACAACATTACCATCCTTTTGGCCCAGGAGACCACCTCTTATATCATCTCCAACCTGATTACCTACCTGAAAAACGCATTGGCTCCCCGCATCACGCGGCACGGCGTTTTGATGGAGGTCTACGGCGAGGGAATCCTGATTACCGGCGAAAGCGGGATCGGAAAATCCGAAACCGCCGTGGAGCTGCTCAAGCGCGGCCACCGGCTGATTGCCGACGACGCTGTGGAGATCAAGAAGACCTCCTCCTCCCAGCTAGTGGGGACCGCGCCCAGCCTGATCCGAAACTACATCGAGCTCAGGGGCATCGGCGTGATTAACGTGGCAAACCTCTTCGGCATGGGTGCGGTCAAGGAAGAGACGGCGATCAATCTGGTGGTGAACATTGTCCCTTGGGAGGCCGGCAAGCACTATGACCGGATGGGGTTGGAGGATAACTTTGTGGACGTTCTGGGCGTGAAGCTCCCCAGCTTTACAATCCCAGTCAGTCCCGGGCGGAATCTGGCCGTGATCCTCGAGGTTGCCGCCATGAACAGCCGCCAGAAGCGTCTGGGCTATAACGCCGCTTTGGAACTGAGCCAGCAGCTTGATCAGCACTTTGAGAAGGCAAAATAGGAGCAGTACCGCGATGGACGCTGGATGCGGAGCCTTTTTCTCCGCACAGCTTCAGCGTGCTTGGGTACACATGCTGATACATTCACCCGGAAGCCGGAAAAAAGCTAAAAAAGGTGTTGACAAGCCGGGGGTTTTCCGTTAAAATAGAATAGCTTGCGAAATACAGGCATAATCCCCTTGCCGCTGAGGGATTCAGCGGCCGAAAGACCAAAAGGAGGTGCAAACAAATGGCAAAGATTTCCGCGAAGTACGAGGTTCTTTACATCATCGACCCCGATTTGGGCGAAGAGGGTATTGCAGCGCTCGTGGAAAAATTCAAGGCATTGGTTGAGGCAGAGGGTACCCTGACCAACATTGAAGAGTGGGGCAAGCGTCGGCTGGCCTATCTCATCAACGACAAGCCCGAGGGCTACTATGTTCTCATGAACATCGAGAGCAAGCCCGAGCTGCCCGCTGAGCTGGATCGTGTGTTCAAGATCACCGAAGGCATCATGCGTTCTCTGATCACCGTCGTCGAAGAGTAAGGAGGCAGTCCCTCATGCTCAATCACATCGTTCTGATGGGCCGTCTGGTCCGTGACCCGGAGCTGCGCCGCACGCAGTCCGGCGTCCCTGTGGCGTCTTTCCGAATCGCGGTGGACCGGGACTTCGGCAATCGGGAGACCGGCGAGCGCGAGGCCGACTTCATTGACGTGGTCGCCTGGCGTCAGACCGGCGAGTTCGTCAGCAAATACTTCGCCAAGGGCCGCATGGCCGTTGTCTCCGGGCGGCTGCAGATGCGCAGTTGGACCGACAACCAGGGCAACAAGCGGACCAACGCGGAGGTCGTGGCGGATAACGTCTATTTTGGCGACTCCAAGCGCGACAACGATGGTTCCGGCGCCTACAACGGCAACAGCTACGCCGGCGGGAACAACGGCTACAACAGCCGCTCCTACAACGACAACAGCTACGCCGCTTCCAACGGGGGCTATCCCGCCCCTGCCGCTCCCGCCGCCCCCGCTGCATCCGATTTCGCGATGCTTGAGGACGACGACAGCGAGCTGCCTTTCTAATTTGATTTTTTCTACAAGACTGTAAAGAAGGAGGATCCTCTCATGGCGAATGATTCCAGAGTCAGACCCCACAAGCGCAAGAAGGTTTGCCTGTTTTGCGTGGACAAGGTCACCAGCATCGACTATAAGGATACTGCGAAGCTGAAGCGCTTTATTTCCGAGCGCGGCAAGATTTTGCCCCGCCGCACCACTGGCACCTGCGCTGCCCATCAGCGTCAGCTCACCGTGGCCATCAAGCGTGCCCGTCAGATCGCTCTGCTCCCCTACGTGGAAGACTAATCAAAATGCCACCGCCCTCGGCACAAAGCCAGGGGCGGTTTTTGTCAGTATTGGCTGAGCTCAGAATGGAAGTATCCGGATGAGAGGATCGCCGCCGACGGATTTCAGCCAAAGCTTTTGATCAAGAAGATACTCTCCCCACGGACCGCTGTGCGATCCAGGGAAATGTAAACCAAAACGTATCTGTTCAGTATCCTGTCATTTCGAGGCGATTCATCGCCGAGAAATC
>CALYTU010000146.1 GCA_945487445.1 uncultured Clostridia bacterium
GCGGCGAACACAAGCAGTTCCTGATCGACACCAACATCGGCAAGACGTCCTGGGCAGAGTGGAAGGAGTGGATCGAGGCAAGCACCGACGATCTGCCGGACGCGGACAACCTCTTGGATGTCTGGGACAATCTCCCGCCCCTGGCACCGCCGCTGATCGACGGCGTCCTCCGGCAGGGCCACAAGCTGCTGCTGGCCGGTCCGTCCAAGGCTGGCAAGTCCTACGCTCTGATCGAGCTGTGCTGCGCGATCGCCGAGGGGCGTGATTGGTTGGGCTGGCCCTGCGCCAAGGGACAGGTCATGTATGTGAACCTGGAGCTGGACAAGGCCTCCTGTCTGCACCTTTTTGCCGACATCTACAGCGCCATGGGTTGGGAGCCTCGCGGGATCTCCAATATCGACATCTGGAACCTCCGCGGCCGCTCCGTCCCCATGGACAAGCTGGCCCCGAAGCTGATCCGTCGGGCGTCCAAGCGGAACTATATCGCTATCGTGATCGATCCCATCTATAAGATCATCACAGGCGACGAAAACAGCGCCGATCAGATGGCCGCCTTCTGCAATCAGTTCGACCGCGTGGCCACGGAGCTGGGCTGCGCCGTGATCTACTGCCATCACCATTCAAAAGGCAGCCAGGGCCAGAAGAGATCTATGGACCGGGCTTCCGGCTCCGGCGTCTTTGCCCGGGATCCCGACGCGCTCCTGGATATGATCGAGCTGGAGATCACCGACGCCGTCTATGCCCAGGAGGAAAACAAAGCGGCCTGCGCCCTCTGCGCCGGTGCGCTGCAGTATTACCTCCCTCAACGCTGGCAGGAGCTCTTCAGCCAGGATGACGCCTGCTCCTCCACGAAGATGCTGGAGATCTGCAGACAGAACTTGGCAGCGGGTCCGCTGGCGGATCTCACCGGCCAGATCGAGGCGGCGAAGAAGCGGGTCAGAGCCCGCACCGCCTGGCGCATCGACGGTACGCTCCGCGAGTTCCCGAAGTTTCCGGCCAAGAACCTGTGGTTCGACTATCCCCGGCACCGTCCTGATGACAGCGGCGCCCTCGGCGATCTCTCCGCGGACGATGGATACACCGGGAAGGGTAGCCCGTTCAGGGCAAATTTCGGCAAGAAAAAGACCGCAAAGGAGCGTGCTGCCGAGCGGAAGGAAGCCTATTACACAGCCTATGAGGTATGCCGGGCCGACGGTGCCGTCACGGTGGCTAACCTGGCCGAGTACCTGGGAATCACCGAAAAGACCGTCCGGAGAAACCTCCAAAACAGCTCTGATTTTGTCGTCTCCGGTGGGTACGTCGTAGATAAACGGAAGGGACAATCTCGATAAAAGGGAAATGTCCCTCAGAAGGGACATTCTCGATAAATAATCGACTTTGTCCCTGTTGACGGACATTCTCGATAAATAATCGAAAATGTCCGTCCGGACAGACATCTACTCCCCTACGGGGAGTAACGGTAACCGTTCCCTACGGTCACGGGTGAGAAAAGGCGGGCTTAAGTGCCGCCCGCCATTCTCTCCCCCGACCGTGACTAACGCGCACGAAAGGAGCGCAGAAAAATGATGCAATTTTTTATCCCCCTGCGGAAGATTCCGACCGTCACCCAGCAGGAGCACCGGATCAGCACCACGGGCGGCAAGAAGCGGATCCACGACACCGCCGAGCTGCGGACCGTCCGGCAGCTCTTCCGGGATCACCTGGCGCGGCATCGCCCCGAGGCCCCGATGGGAGGGCCCGTCGAGCTCTTTGTGGTCTGGTGCTACCCGGCCACAAAAACGCACCCCGCCGGCACCTGGAAGACCACGAAGCCCGATACCGACAATCTGATCAAATTGGTGAAGGACGAAATGACCCGCCTGGGCTTCTGGCTCGACGACGCTCAGGTCTGCATGGAGCTGAACGCCAAGTGCTATGACAGAATCTCCGGCGTCAGCTTCCGGATCCAGAGCATGGCGGAGCGGTTCGGGCCAATGGAAGGAGGCGCAGCTGATGGCAACCCGTGAATCGCTGTTTGCGGCGGTGCAGCTTCTCCGCAATGAGTGTAGGAACCGCGACCCAAACCGCGACTGTGGAAGTGATAGGTGCCCGATTTTGGAGTGGTGCGACAAGCTGACCGAAGAAAATGGCGGTGGTGCCTCACCCTGCTTCTGGCCAGACCCAGAGGAAGGAGGCGGCGAGGAATGAACTACGGAACCGCAACCGTTATTTTCTGCGATCTCGAAAACCAGAAAACCTCATACGCCGATAAACTGGAAGCGATAGAAACAATCGCACGACTGGAAACGCATAACGGTTATAAGAAATCCCTGTTCATAGATGCGCTACGGTGGATTTTCGACCATTTTGACTTTGAAACCGGGGACGAATACAAAAGGGACATTAGGATGCTGAAAGGAGACGGCAATGGTAGATGATTGTGAATACTGCCACGAAGATTTGAACGGTTTTGTTAAACCGCTGGAAAAAAACGGTCATGCGTATCTTGATACCAGATGTATCAATGCGCCGAAGCTGATCATCGGTTTCGGGCGTGCAATTCGTATCTGTAATATCCGATACTGCCCGATGTGTGGAAGGAGATTTGACAATGCCTGATTTATCTGGCCTGGCCTCCGCGGAGCAGATCGAGCAGCTGGA
>CALYTU010000147.1 GCA_945487445.1 uncultured Clostridia bacterium
CTGACTGGAGATGAGAAGTCCATCACCCGGGCAAAGGGCGTAGGAGCCAAGAGTGCGAAACGTATTATCCTGGAGCTGAAGGACAAAATGGGCGGGGAGCTGGACTTTTCCGCTGGAGAAGACAATACTTCCTCTGGTTCAGTCTATCAGGAGGGTGGGCGTGTGGCGTTGGCCACAGCCGCGCTGGCGGAGCTGGGCTATTCCCAGTCTGAGGCGGCTTCCGCTCTCAAGGGAGCCGACGCGGAGCATATGAGCGTTGAGGAGCTGGTCCGCTACGGTCTGCGGGCCATGGTTGTCAAATGAGGAGCAAGCAATGAGTATTGATTTTTCCCAGGATTATGAAGCCCCGGTGGTGACGGCCTCCGTCACGCCTCTGGATGAAGGGGAGTTCTCCCTCCGGCCCAAGACACTCCGGGACTATACGGGCCAGGAAAAGGCAAAGGAGAACCTGGCTGTCTATATTGAAGCCGCCCGTCGCCGGAACGAGCCTTTGGACCATGTTCTGCTATACGGCCCTCCGGGTCTGGGCAAGACTACTCTGGCCGGGGTTATTGCCAATGAGATGGGCGTCAACATCCGCGTCACCTCCGGCCCCGCCATCGAGAAGCCCGGGGATCTTGCGGCGCTTCTGACCAATCTCAATCCTGGCGATATTCTCTTTATCGACGAGATCCATCGTCTCAACCGTGTGGTCGAGGAGATTTTGTATCCGGCCATGGAAGACTTTGCCATTGACATCATCGTTGGCAAGGGACCGAGCGCCAACTCCATCCGCCTGGATCTGCCCCGATTCACCCTGATTGGGGCTACCACCCGGGCCGGACAGCTGTCCTCCCCGCTCCGGGACCGCTTCGGCGTCTCTCTGAGGCTGGAGCTGTATCAACCCGAGGAGCTTGCCCGGATCATTACCAGATCGGCAAATCTCTTTGGCATGGAGATTGATCCGGCCGGCGCGCGGGAGATTGCCTCGCGCAGCCGCGGCACGCCCCGGATTGCCAATCGCATTTTGCGGCGGGTCCGGGACTACGCCCAGATCTACTATGACGGCGTGATCACGGCCGAGGCGGCCGCGCACGCGCTGGAAAAGCTGGAGATTGACAGTCTGGGCCTGGACCGCATCGACCACAGAATGCTCCGCGCCATCATCGATCATTACGGCGGCGGCCCCGTTGGCCTGGAGACCCTGGCGGCCACCATCGGCGAGGAGGCAGTCACGCTGGAAGACGTCTATGAGCCCTATCTGATGCAGATCGGCTTTCTTTCTCGCACTCCGCGCGGACGCTGTGTCACACAACTTGCCTGCGACCATCTCGGTATCGCTTTTGTCGGACAGCAGCAAATGAAGTTGTAAATGATAAATATACAATAATTCAGCAGATTATATTCGATTCCATTTGAGATAATCCTTCAGGAAATGAAAAAACATTGAAAAAACAGAAAAAATAGATTGACAGACGGACATTGCGTGGTATAATGTTCAGTGAATATTAAAGAATAATGGTAGAAGATTACAGTCAATATTCAGATACGGAGCTTCTGGTCCTGTCCCGACAGTCACACGAAGCCATGCGCGAGTTGATCGTGCGGCACACACGCATGGTCCGCGTCTTCGCGCGTCCGTTGTTTCTGGTCGGCGGCGATTATGAGGATTTGGTTCAGGAGGGTCTGATTGGCCTGTTGGACGCAATTCGAGGTTATCAAGACGAAAGCGGCGTCCCCTTCGAGGCCTTTGCAGGCGTGTGTATCAGGCGCAGGCTGGTTTCTGCGGTTCGTGCAGCTTCCGCGCAGAAGCATGCCCCGCTCAATGATTCTGTCCCGCTTAAAACTCCCCATCCGGTTTCTTTTGACCCGGAAGCGGAGCTGATCAGCCGGGAACGCTGCGGAGAGGTTATGAAAGCGCTTCAAAAGCGACTGTCACCCGTGGAAAACATAGTTCTGTCCTTGTATTTAGACGGGTTTTCCTATCGGGAGATCTCCTGCCGTGTCGGCAAGACGGTGAAATCCGTGGACAACGCCGTTCAGCGGATCCGCCGCAAGGCCGCGCATATCCTTGGCGAAAACGGTCAATCCGTTTAGCATATATCCTTTGCCCATGTTCGCGTTTGATTTGGACAGGCAACCAAAAGAGAGGTAACACCATGTACGAAGACAAGACCTTAGTTTGCAAAGAGTGCGGCAACGAGTTCGTTTTCACCGCCGGCGAGCAGGAATTCTACGCTGAAAGAGGCTTCCAGAACGAGCCCCAGCGCTGCAAGGCATGCCGTGATGCGCGCAAGAACGCTGCCCGCGGTCCCAGAGAATTCTTCACCGCCACTTGCGCTGCCTGCGGCCGGGAAGCTCGCGTTCCCTTCGAGCCCAAGACTGACCGCCCTGTGTACTGCAGCGAGTGCTTTGCAAAGATGAGAGAGAACGGCTGATTGTATCAGCTTCGCGGCATCCGTTTCGGATGCCGCTTCTCTTTTTTCCGAGAGATAAACGCTTCGGCGGGCGGTAACAGTTCAGCTCAAGAGAAAACCCTCGGTTTTGCGTAGGGCGGCCTGAAGGCAGGCCGCCCTACGGCACGGGTTGAACAGTTTCCGCAGGAACGTAACAGTTCAGCCCAAACCATTTTGCGGGCAGGAGGATTCGGCAAAATGACGA
>CALYTU010000148.1 GCA_945487445.1 uncultured Clostridia bacterium
AACGGATTTCTCACTTCGTTCGAAATGACAGATGGGGCTACTGAATAGATACTTGAATGGTTTTATCTGAGAATTGTATGATAAATCGTTCAATCAAAAATCACCCTCCGACGCCGCGCGGCGTCGGAGGGTGTTGCATCGTTTGAGAGCTGTCCCGCGGGGGGGTGTATGGATTACATCTCCTGCGGGCCTTCATAGGTCGCGCCGCCGAAGCCCAGAATGAGCATGAAGATGGGCGACAGGAAGATCAGGTCAACGCCGAAGCCGGTGCTCTTGCCGAAGGCGTGCGCAAGCTTAATCATGGATTTGAATGCCCAGTAGTATCTGTTCAGTATCCTGTCATTTCGAGGCGATTCATCGCCGAGAAATCCGTATTATCTACGCAAAAAGGAACGGATTTCTCACTTCGTTCGAAATGACAGATGGGGCTACTGAATAGATACCCAGTAGTAGGCATGATCTCATTCTCCTTTTCTTTTCAGATTGGTTTCGGGACGGCTCCCTTTTTCAGGTGGCCTGAAAGCAGAGCCAGCCTTCTTCCATAATTTAACAAGAATTGGCCCCCGTTGCCAAGAATTATTTCCGCGTCACAAGCCGTCAGCAGGATGCCCGGAGGATCACCCACTCCTTTCTCAAAACGCAGGGAGCACGCGGTTCCTTTTTATGCCAGATTCAACCGTTTCCGGGTCATGATCCAGGTGAGGAAGTAATAGACGCCGGCGAGAATCAAATCCGCGCCGAGGCTGAAGTAGGTGGCAAGCTCGGTGAGCTGGCTAAGGCTTGCCTGAGATTGGCTCAGGAGCTGACTCCCCATTACCACCAGACTGAGCAGGTTCGTCACCAGGCTGGAGCCAATGGAGAGGACAAAGTAGAACAGAACGCTCTTTCCGGTCTTGCCCGTGTTGAAGCTGTGTCCGATGGAAATGGCGGCAAATATTTGGAGAATCTGGGTCAGGCTGCTCACAAGGATCATGACGCCGAACTTGAGCAGGCCCCTGCCCGGGTCAATGTCCAGTTCCTGCATCGACAGGCGGAAAACCGTACCAATCTCCGATACGCTCTTGACCCCCGCTGTGCAGATTCGGAAGCCCAGGTATACCGCCGCGTAGGAAGACAGAACCGCCAGAAGACTGACCAGAAGGCGGCTGAGCAGGATCGAATGGGTCCCCACGGGGAGGGTGTGGGTCAGATAGCCCTCGTCGCCGTGAACGGAGCGGGCAAAGCGCACCATCATCAAAACCACCGTCAGGATCACGGTTGCCACGCAGCTTAATACGAAAATACCGATCAGCATGACCCCCAGAATTTTGAGGGCGGCGTTGTTGGAAAGGTCCATGATCCAAATGGAACCCCGGGCCAGACCGGCCATCACCAGCAGCCCGGCGAACAGGAGCAGAAGCAGGCGATAGGTCTCATGCAGCTCATGTTTAACTAACTTTAGAAACATTTGAATTCCTCCCTGAACAGAGCGTCCACGGATTTCCCCATTTCCTCGCGGATGGTGTCCACGGGGGTGTGGCGGAGGATGTGGCCGCCGTTGATAAAAATGACCTCGTCCAGAAGCGGCTCCACGTCTGCAATCAGGTGGGTGGAGATGATCACAGCCGCGCCGGGATCATAGCTGCCGATGATGGTGTTCAGAATATAGTCGCGGGCTGCGGGGTCGACGCCGCCGATGGGCTCGTCCAGAAGATAAAGCTTCGCACGGCGGCTCATCACCAAAATGAGCTGGACCTTCTCCCGGTTGCCCTTGGACATCTGCTTGATGCGCTGGGTCTCAGGAATGCCCAGATGACTCAGCATGGTCTCCGCCCGCTGGCGATCAAAATCGACGTAGAAGTCCTCGAAGTAGTTCAGAATTTGCTTGACGCTCATCCAGTTTGCCAGATAGGTCCGTTCCGGTAGATAAGAGACGAGCTTCTTGGTCTCCAGACCGGGCTCCATTCCGTCAATGAGAATGCGCCCCGAGTTTGGGGTCAGCAGGCCGTTGGCCAGCTTAATCATGGTGCTCTTGCCGCTGCCGTTCGGCCCCAGCAGGCCCACAATTCGTCCGGGCTCCACGTTCAGGTTCACATCCTGGAGCGCGGCCACGGTGCCGTAATGCTTGGTCAGGTTTTCACAGGTCAAAATTGGCATGGTCTTCTCTCCCTTCCTTGTTCAGCTGTTGAAGCAGATGTTGTTCCGTCTGGTCCGGCTTGAAACCGAGCTCCCGCATTCCCTGCAAATACTGCCGGGTCTGCTGTTCTGCCAGTGACTTACGGACCTCTGCGATGATCTGCGAATCGTCGGTGACGAAATGACCGGCGGTCCGCTGGTTGTAGATCAAACCGCTTCGTTCCAGCTCCGTCAGCGCCTTCTGCATGGTGTTGGGGTTGATCCCGGCCTCCAGCGCAAAGGCCCGCACCGAGGGCAGCCGTTCCCCCGGGCGCAGCGTGCCAGATACAATCATCCGCTGAATCCGCTCCATCACCTGCGCATAGATGGGCGCATCGCTGTGAAAGTCCCATTGCATGTCATCGCCTCCTTGTTGTTTGGCTGTATTATAATATTACTACAAAAATACACTTTTGTCAATCCATATTTGAAAGTATCTGTTCAGTATCCTGTCATTTCGAGGCGATTCATCGCCGAGAAATC
>CALYTU010000149.1 GCA_945487445.1 uncultured Clostridia bacterium
TATTATCACACCGATGGCTTCCTACCAGGGGTCACATCATTTGACAACGCAGATTTTTTCAAAAAGTAAAAATATTTTTCTTCACTATTTTCGCCTTCGTACCTGTTCAGCAGCCCTTCCTTTCATTTCGAACGAAGTGAGAAAGCCGGCCCCTTTTGCGGGAAAAGTACGGATTTTCCGGTCGCAAGCTTCATCGAAATGTCTGCCTGCCAATAGGTCCCCGTTTTCGTTCCTTTCCAAGACGGCCCGAGACGGCATTGGTCACCGGTTTGGGCCGGGCCTGCCTGGACGCAGGTTGATTCGTTGCAGCGTCATGCCTCGCCGGCGGAGGAAAAGAGGGCGCGGATGCGCTCCATGAGGGGCTGATACGCTTCCAGAGTGGGAAGCTCTTCGGAGGTGACGAATTCCGCGGCGGCAGCCTGGGCATCCTGGAGGGTGTGCATATCCAGTTCCAGGCTCCCGACCTTGAAGGCGGGCAGGCCGTGCTGGCGGGTACCGAAGAAGTCGCCCGGTCCACGCAGAGCCAGATCCTCCCGGGAGATCTCAAAACCGTCGTTAGTCTTGCACAGGGCCTTGAGCCGCGTCAGGGTCTCGGGGTTACGGTTGGAAGTAAACAGCACGCAGTAGGACTTGTCCCCGCCGCGTCCCACGCGGCCCCGGAGCTGGTGGAGCTGGCTCAGCCCGAAGCGGTCGGCATTTTCGATCACAATCAACGTGGCGTTTGGCACGTCGACGCCCACCTCGATGACGGTGGTTGCCACTAAAATATTCTGCTCGCCCCGTGCAAAGGCCGCCATGGTCTCCTCCTTCTGGGCGGGCTTCATTTTTCCGTGAAGCAGGGCTACCCGCAGGTCCGGAAAGACAGCCTTTTGCAGCGTCTCGGCCCAGACCTCTGCCGAACGGAGGCTCTCATCCTCTCCCTCCTCGATGGCGGGACAGACGATGTAGACCTGGTGGCCGGAGGCAACCTGCTTGCGGATAAATGCGTTGATTCTGGCGCGCTTATCCTCGCCCACCAAAAAGGTGTCGATGCGCTGCCGTCCGGGGGGGAGCTCATCGATGACGGAAAGATCCAGATCGCCATAGAGGATCAGCGCTAGCGTTCTTGGAATGGGTGTGGCGGACATGACAAGCAGATGAGGATTCTCCCCCTTCTCAGCCAGGGCTGTGCGCTGTGCCACGCCGAAGCGGTGCTGCTCGTCGGCAATGACAAGACCCAGATTTGCAAAGTCCGTGGACTCGGAAATCAGCGCGTGGGTGCCGATAATCAGATCCGCCTCGTGGGCGGAAATGGCTGCCCGAACGGTTTTCTTCTGGGCAGGGTTCATGGAGCCTGTCAGCAGGAGCACACGCACCCCAAGAGGCTGCAGCATGGAAGCCAGGCCCTTTGCGTGCTGCTCGGCCAGAATCTCCGTGGGGGCCATGAGCGCGGCTTGCTGGCCGTTTTTGGCCGTGATCCAGGCAGCAGCGGCGGCGACAACGGTTTTGCCGCTGCCTACGTCGCCCTGCACCAGTCGGTTCATCACGCTGCCGCTTGAGAGGTCGGCGGCGATTTCCTCAATGGCCCGCCGCTGAGCGCCTGTCAAGGAGAAGGGGAGGGCGGCTTCCAATGTCCTCAGGTCGGGAATTTCCAAGGGGAGGCGCCGCTTTTCGTCCCGTCCGGTCCGAAGCAGGGACAGGCCGACAGAGAAGATGAAGAACTCCTCGAAGATCAGACGGTGCCTGGCGCTGTTCAGCGCTTCAAAGGAGTCCGGGGCGTGGATGCCGCGATAGGCCGTCACCGCGTCGCAGAGGCCATAGCGCTCTCGCAGCTCGGCGGGTAGCAGTTCGGGCAGCTCGTCCAGACAGGCGTCCAGCGCCTGCCGAACAGTGCGGGAGATCAGATTGTTGCTCAGTCCCGCTGTCAGGGGATAGATTGGCATGATTCGCCTGGTCAGCACGCCGGGCTGCTCAACGGGTTCAAAAATCGGGTTCGTGATCTGATAGCCCATATAGTCCCCGTTCAGCGTTCCATAGAAATAGTATTCCCGGCTGTATTCCAGATTGTCTGCCACATAGCTCTGGTTGAAAAAGGTCAGGTTCAGTCGGGCTGTTTCGTCTGCCACGGTGAGCTTGGTCAGATCGAGCCCCTTGCGGATGTGATGCGTCCGGGGCTGGGAGGTCACGAATGCGCGGAAGCAGGCGGGCTCATCCACCTGAAGCTGCGCAATGGGGAGGATGCGGCTGCGGTCCTCATAGGTCCGTGGAAAATAGGAAATCAGATCATAGAGCATGTTGATCCCCAGTCCGGCAAAGATTTTGGCCCGCGCCTCTCCCACGCCCTTGAGATACCGTACCGAATCAAATAGCTTTGCCATCGTTCCACCCCCGACGGATGTTTTTTTTATTAGTATCTGTTCAGTATCCTGTCATTTCGAGGCGATTCATCGCCGAGAAATCCGTATTATCTACGCAAAAAGGAACGGATTTCTCACTTCGTTCGAAATGACAGATGGGGCTACTGAATAGATACTTTTATTATAGCAGAAGCTCCCAAAAAGAACAAGGGAAAGTTCACTTGAGTTTCCGCAGTTTGGAATGGCAGGAAAACGAGAAGATATCCACAGGC
>CALYTU010000150.1 GCA_945487445.1 uncultured Clostridia bacterium
CCTTGCGGAATGCTCTCTGGAGGAAATCACGTCGCTGAAAGATCTTAACGAGAAGTTCCAGGCCTGGCTGAGCGTGTGCTACACCAAGGCAACTCACAGCGCCATTGGAACCACGCCGGAGATTGCATACAAGTCCGACTCCATGCCCCAGCGCTTTATTGAGCAGGAGCTTCTGGCCCGCGCTTTCCTCCATTGCGAAACCCGGAAGGCCGACAAGAGCGGTTGCATTAGCTTCGCCGGAAAGCGTTACGACCTCGGTGTGAAATTCGCCGGCAGAGTCGTAGACGTCGTATACGATCCCGCCAACACGGAAATCCTCACGATTGAGGTCCAGGGAGAAATGCCGTTCGTCGTCCGCCAGGTGCAGGTTGGAGAACACGTTCTTCCCCGCCCGGAGCGTCCTGACTCGTCTGTTAAGGTGGACAATTCCAGACTTCTTAGGAAAAGGCACGGTACATGCATATTGACCACACGGAAAGATCTAAAAAGGCTGCCGCAGCCAATACGAACACAATCAGCAAGACGGTTTTGATGCTTCCGCTTGCAAACAGGCATACGGCACATATCCCCCACGACGGCCGCGACGGTTGCGGTGACGAACGAGAGTATCATGCCCTTCGGCATCCAGTTTTTGTAGTCAGGCTTCATTTTTTACCAACTTTCTGTTATGGCGCACACTGTGCGCCGCTGCAGGGGGTTCCCCCCGCAAACACTATCCGCACGATCTTCATTTTTACCAGCCTGTCGCAGAAGCGGATCATCAGCTTATGAAACAGGCTCACGTCCTTGTAGATATCCCGGTACCCGCGCATGTAGCTCTTCGCCGTGACGGAGGCGAAACGGCCGCTCCAACCGGCCAGCTCCTTCTCGTCCTCCAGCGAGAAGAAGGCACTCACGTCCGTGATCCCGGCCTCCTTGAGCCAGGTCTTGCGCATCAGTTTCGCGCCTCGCTCGTTGCAGGAATCGAAGGCCAGCACCGCGCCGGGGAATCGCTCCGACATGGCTGCGAACAGGCGCTTCACGTCCTCGGTTTTGAAATAGTAGAACACGCCCGCGGCGAAGAAGACCGCGCCTTGGGAGGCGTCGATCCGGTCCATCCAGCCGAAATCGTTCAGATCGCAGGCCAGGTTTTCCTCCCGTTCCCCTGCGGGCAGCAGCTTGTCCCGTACCCGGATCACGTCCGGCAGGTCGAGGTTGTAGCCGCGGCAGAGGCCGTTGTCACACCTGCGGAAGGTGTCGTCCAGGCCGCAGCCCAGGTTGACCGCGGCGGCCCGGGGGTGCTTCTGCAGATAGGCTGAGACCTCCCAGCGCAGATCCGCCTTGCCTCCGGATCGGAGAACAAATCCGGGAAGCGTACGGAGCAGACCAGCCGCCCGAACAGGGGGATGATCAGCGTCTCCTGGACCGTGTTCTTTTCAATATGGTATTTCTTCATCGTTCGACTCTCCTATTGCCGATTGCCTGCTACCTGTTGCCTTTTACCCCAGCGCAACGTCCAGCGCCATCATCAGGCTGAAGCCCAGCGCGAACATCAGCACACCGATATGGGAATGTCGGCCCTGGGCCATGTCCGGGATCAGCTCCTCCACCACGACGTAGAGAATGGCCCCGGCGGCGAAGCTCAGCAGATACGGCATCGCCGGGACGATCAGCCCCGCCGCCAGCACGGTCACAAGGCCGAAGACCGGCTCCACCGCGCCGGAGAGGACGCCGTACAGAAACGATTTCCCCTTGCCCGCGCCTTCCGCGTGCAGCGGCATGGAGATGATGGCGCCCTCCGGGAAGTTCTGGATCGCGATTCCCAGGGCCAGGGCCAGGGCGCCGCCCGCCGTGATCTCCGTAGAGCCGGAGCGAAGTCCAGCATAGACCACCCCCACGGCCATGCCCTCGGGAATGTTGTGGAGCGTGACCGCCAGCACAATCATGGTCGTGCGGGCCAGCCTGCTTTTCGGTCCTTCTGCCTTATTGGCATTTCGGTGCAGATGGGGGATCACATGGTCCAGCAGGAGCAGAAACAAAACGCCCAGCCAGAAGCCGACGAAGGCCGGCAGAAAAGCCCAGCTTCCCAGATCGGATGCCTGTTCCATGGCCGGGATCAGCAAGCTCCAGACCGAGGCCGCCACCATGACGCCCGCCGCGAAGCCGCTGAGGGCCTTCTGCACGCTCTGACTGAGGGCCTTTCGCATGAAGAACACGCAGCCGGAGCCAAGAGCCGTTCCGAGGAAGGGGATAAGCAGACCGATCAGTACCGTTTTCATCTCCGTCCGAACAGTCCCTTTTTCTCATAGGGGGCCGATTCGATCCCCAGGCAGGGATAACCCGTCGCGTCAATGGCGGCTTTCAGATGCTCTGTATCCACAGGCTCCTCCGTCAGAAAGGAGGCCTCCTTTTTGCCCTTAAAGGCCGCGACCTTTTTCGCCGAAGGAACTGCCTTTCGTATGGTCTTGCAGATGTGTGCCTCGCACATGGACACACATCATCCCGTCGATTCTCAGTGTTGTTTTTGTCATTTCGTGTCTCCCCTTTTGAGTTAGTCCTATCTAACCTCCGGCTCAAAAGCAACACCCACAGAACCCGAGTGTTCGGAAAGCGGGTGAGCAA